>JAHJNE010000658.1 GCA_018820995.1 Gammaproteobacteria bacterium
CATAATGATGGGGTTGTTGCTGGTCATTTACCAGCACGCGATGTTCGCTAATTAATCGTGCGGCAGCTTTGCGGGAACATAAACCGCTATGAGCAATGGCTTGATTTAAACGAAGCCCGACCAAAGTAGTCGGGCTGTCAGAAGCGGTTGATGAAGACATGAACGTCGTCATCTGCGGCGATGTTAGTTGTTGCCTTGACGCTGTGGTGCAGGGTTACTGCGCCGCGGTGCCGGACGTTGCCCCTGACCCTGGCTGTTGCCACCAGCATTACTTCCACCAGCAGTATGTGGCTGCGATGAACTGCCGGCCGGACGTGGCCGGCGTGGGGCGGCTGGTTTTGCACCTGCGGCTGGTTTTTGTCCAGCGCCAGCAGGCTTTTTCGCTTGCGGGCGTGGTGGGCGAGGTGGTCGCACAGTTAAATCGTGATCGTTATGATTGCTGGCCGGAATACCACTGAGTTCAGCGACGGGTATTTTCATCCCGATCAGTTTTTCAACTTGCTTTAACTGTGGTATTTCATCCGGGCAAACCAGCGAAACAGCAAGGCCGGTCATGCCGGCACGGCCGGTACGACCAATACGATGCACATAATCAGCCGCTGAGCGAGGCAGAGCAAAGTTCACCACAAATGGTAGCTGCGCAATGTCGATGCCGCGAGCAGCGACGTCAGACGCAACTAGCACGCGCACTTCGTTACTTTTAAAACCAGCTAACGCGGCGGTACGGGCATTCTGGCTTTTATTACCGTGAATAGCAGCGGCAGTGATGCCGGCGGATTCTAATTTTTCGGTTAAGCGGTTGGCTTCATGCTTGGTCGCCATAAAGACCAAGACTTGTTGCCAATTGTTTTGTTCAATCAAGGAAATTAAAGCGCCGGTTTTTTGACCTTTCGTTACGTGATAAACTTTCTGCTCGATTTTTTCGGCGGTGCTGTTTTCCGGCGCCACGTTGATCATCAGAGGATCTTTAAGAAGCTTATTAGTCAGGCTTTTGATTTCATTGTCAAAAGTAGCGGAGAACAGCAAATTCTGACGTACTTTTGGTAACAGATTCAGGATTTTCTGAATGTCGCGGATAAAACCCATATCCAGCATGCGGTCGGCTTCGTCCAGCACCAGCACTTCGACTTCATTAATTTTTACGGCGTTTTGACCAATCAGATCCAATAAGCGGCCTGGTGTTGCGGTGAGAATATCGACGCCACCGCGTAATGCCATCATTTGTGGATTAATGTTCACACCGCCAAATACCACCAGATGTTTCAGTTTTGGCTCAATGAATTGGCTGTATTTAGTAATTTGTTCGCTGATTTGTGCGGCGAGTTCGCGGGTAGGGGTCAGAATTAATGCACGAGTCGGACGTGGGTGTTTGCTTTTGGTCTGGCTTAACCGTTGTAAAATTGGCAATACAAAGCCAGCTGTTTTACCGGTACCGGTTTGTGCTGCGGCCAGTAAATCACGACCCGCCAGTACAGCAGGGATCGCCTGTTGCTGGATTGGAGTCGGTTGGGTGTAACCCGCCTGTTCGACTGCTTTTTGAATGGCTGGTTGTAACCCTAATAACGAAAATGACATCTAAAACCCCACATATTGTCAGCCTGCCGGAATGGGGGGCTGTACAAAAAAGTCGCGCATTCTAACCGTTATCGCCAGCAAGTACCATCTTTGCCGCAGAGTTATCGTGATTGTGGCAGCAGAAACCGCAGGAATAGAGGTTATTGCCGTTTTTGTCAGCAATAACCTGCCATCTATTTCTTTGTAAATGCTGGTTTTTCAGTACTGAATCATTCTTACGTGGCGTTGTTGGTACTCAATATCAACGAAACGTTCTGGCGGCGATACTGCAAAGACCCTTTCCGACAGAGCCAAATCGGTCACCAAATACGAGCGGAACATCAGGCAGCATCGTCTTTAAAAGTGCCTGAATGCCTTTTGCTGCTGAAGCGCCGCCGGTCAAAAAGATACAGTCGGGTTTGCTACCTGCGCTTGCCAGACTGTGGCTGATCAGTTTTTGGATCCCGTTCAGTTCCTGGTAAATAGCTTGATCGAGTTGCATATTGTTGATCAGTTGCGACAACGATGCTTCCACCCTCGACAGCGAGACTTCAACTTCATGTTGTTGTGCCAGGCTAATTTTGGCCTGTTCTGCTGCCTGTACCAGGTAATAGCTCAAATGCTGCTCGTAGAGCTGCTGTAATCGGGCAACTTTGGCAGGCTCTTGCGCTTGTTGCAGTAGTTGCTGAATTTCGGCGCTGGTTTGTGGCCGGTAAAAGTTTTCCTGTGCCTGGATATCAATAATGTTTACTGCATCACTGAATAGTGAGTTGGGCAAAGGCCGTCCGGTGACGGCGGCAGATCCGCGGCCGAGTAATGGCATCAGGCTGTATATAGCCAGCTTAATATCCATATCAACCCCACCAATCCGTCTACCCGCATGTCCAAGTAAATCGGCACTACGATCAAGTTGTGTCATCCGCTTTGGATCCAAGCGGATGAAACTAATATCGCTGGTACCGCCACCAATGTCGACCACGAGGGCCAGCTGTTCTTTGGTTAAACTCCGTTCAAACTCCATCGCCGCAGCGACCGGCTCATAGGCAAAATGGATTTCTTTAAAGCCAACTTCGGCAGCAGCTTGACGTAAGATAGCCTCGGCGCGCTCATCGCCCATCGCGCCGTCAATCCCCTGAAAATGCACCGGACGGCCCAAAACAGCAAAGTCCAATGATGTGGCACCGCTAGGGTCTTTTTGCTGCTCGGCTTTTTGTTTAATTTCTTGCAGTAATAAAGTACTGATTTGTCGATAAATCTGGCTTTGTGCAGGAGTGAGTCTGGAGCCCAGCATCGATTTAGGCGATCTAATAAACACGCCGGCCAATGGGTCGGCACTGTAATGCTCGTGAGCCGCATTACCTAGAAACACTTTGGCACCTTGCGCCAGTAAGCGGCTCAGACTTTCATTAAGATAGGGTTCGTCGCTGTCGTGATCATGGTCATTGGCATCAGCTTTTCTTCGTTGAATATAAAGTGCTGAACTCAGATATGGACTGTTGCCATCTAAGCTAGCCAGCTGTGGTTCGTCGCCTGCCAGCCAGCCAGCAGTACAGTTGGACGTTCCAAAATCAATACCACAGTAGTTGTTCATTGTTGTTCGGCCTGTTTTTAAGCGGTTTTTGCTGTCAAGTTAAAAAAGCCGCGCAGTATAGCGCGGTTCACTGGATACGTCAGTCTCAATGCTGGCATTGATTTTGCTGAAGCTCTGGTATCAATCATTGTTCGGCCTGTTGTTGCAGGTGATGTCCTGCAACGTAAATGCGTGGTAGCAGATAGCGCGCAGTAGCGGTCACAAAAGGGGATGCATATCATGACCCAGCTAAAATCGGTTTTATCTGTGATGCTACTGTTGCTCGTCAGCAGCTGCGCACAGGAACCACAGCGGCAGCAATCTGCCCGTACCGAGCAACAAGTTGCCATAACCCCGGTGTTGTATTACACCGAACGGATTGCCGACCGGCTTTTTCAGGATTTAGGTCCCATTCCTGACGGCACAATGGCGGTAGTGAGTTTTACTGAACTTAAATCATTGGCGCCAGATCCTTACAATCTCTCGATGAATTTGTTAGGCCTGCAGCTGCAAGAAAGTATGCTAACAGTGGCAAGTCAAAGGGGCTATAAAGTGAAAGAGCTGCGACTAGCTTCTCAGGTTATGGTTTACCAGGATCACGAGCGGATCTTAAGTCGTGATATTGCTGAACTGGCAACTCAGCAATCGGTGCGTTATGTCATAGCGGGTACGCTGAATCAAGCTGAAAACTACACTACAGTGAATGCCCGGCTGGTCGATATTCAAAGTAATACCATTATTGCCGCAGCGTCAGATCTGGTGCCGGCAAATGTGCTTGGCAGTGCCGAAAAAGTGCAGCTACGGCAGCAGCAACTTTATCGCAGCGGCGATTAACGAAGGATTTCAGTATGATGAAAACTCAATTTCCAAAGTATTATGTTCTGGCCTCACTGAGTCTGACGTTAGCCGCTTGTTCTACTTTCGACGCAGTAGATGATGCAAGAGAAGCCCAAAATCAAGCCGAAATGCAAAGTGAAGGAATGCCAGCTCGTTATGAAGTTGCTTTACAAGGTGAAGCTAGAACTTCGATGCAGTCGATATCTGCGGCGCCGGTCATGCCATCAGTGCATCCCAGCTCCCCTTTATACGTTACACCAAGCTTATATGATGGTGCAGCCTACCAAGCCAGCCGTATGAGCGCGCAAAAAGTACAATCACATTATCAGCCACAAGCAGCGGTTAATGTGAATCACTATGTACAAGGAATGATGCATGATTTGGTGGCAAATCTGGATCTCGTTAAGCAAGGTATGATTATTGGCGTGACCAGTTTTGTGTATCTAGACGGGGCTTATGATCAAACTGACTTATTCGGAAATCAGTTAGCTGAAGGGTTTATGCATGAAATCCATCAGTTTGGACTTGATGTCGTCGATTTTAAAACGACTGATTTTATTCGCGTTACACCTAGAGGCGATTTTGTATTTAGTCGTGATTTTATGGAGTTACGTGAAGAGCAGCCTATTGAATATGTTCTGGGGGGTACTTTAGTGCAACATGAAGGCGGCACATTGGTAAACGTCAGAATCGTGTCGGTGGCAACGAAAAAAGTATTGGCCAGCGCGCAGAGTTTTGTACCGCAAAATGTCGTAAGTGCCATTCAACCTTCCTCCCTTCCTGGCAAACTAAATCTGAAACAAGGTGAATAATATGCGTAACCTTGGAATTCTAATATTGTTACTACAGCTAGGTGCTTGCAGTCAGTTGTGCGACTGCAAGTCGGCAAAAACGAGCGATACCAACCAAGTTGAAGCAGAAGAGTCGAATACAACTTCAGCCAGTTCTGGTCAAACTATTGCCGACGAAATGCAGGCTGAAACTATGCCTGTTGATCAATCATCGCAGGTGGCGAGTTCAGGCGAGGAAGTGGTCAATTCAAGACCGATGCAGGAAGCGCCTCCGGTGAGCAGCGTCAGCGAACCTTC
>JAHJNE010000659.1 GCA_018820995.1 Gammaproteobacteria bacterium
CAGAGCGCGGTCAGATGCAGATGGTAAGCTTTTCATCACAATAAAATCAGCCACAGTTGCTATTGCCCAACGCCGAACTGGCTTAGGCTCAGACCATCGTCAAATGGTCAGGAACATTGTCTTGTCATACCAACATATTTTTAAAAAGTCTGTCAATTTATACCTCACTCCATGTTTGTTCGTGTTGGCTTGCACCTTAAATCAGGTCAAGGCTGCGGCGGTCGATCCACAAGCCGCAAAACCATCACACGACGCTACGCCTGCCACGAGCACTCTTTTGCCACGCTATTCCGAGTTGGTAAACGTCGGTACCCAAAAGTTTCATATCCGGCGGATGGGACCCGTTGCAGCACAAGTAAAGGCGCCAGTCGTGGTGTTATTATCCGGTCCGAATAAAAATTTCCATGCCGACAGCGCCTGGTTTGCATTATTGCAGCCGTTATTGGCGCAAAGCTATAACGTCATCGCCATTGACCGGCTTGGCAATGGTTTTAGCGATGATGCAGACAATCTGTCTTATCAGCGTTTTAGTCAGGATTTAGTCAGTTTGCTGCCCGCCATCACAGATCAGAATGTGATACTGGTGAGTTTTGCCAGCGCCAATATTAGTGCGCAGTTGTTTTATCAACAGGCTCCCACAGGGCCGGCGGCCAGTCAGGTTAAAGCGATGATCTTGATTGATCCGGATATTCCAACACCAGCAGCATTAGCGCTTTATCAGGGTTATCCGGTGGATTGGTATCAGCAGCACTTGCAACAATTACTACCGGAATTGGCCAAAGGTGTTTGGAATCAACGCACTTTAGATAAGCTAAAAGCCGAGCGGGCGGAAATTACTGCCCTGCTAAATCCAGAGCATCAGGCACAAATGGATTGGGACTATTTCGATCAGATCAGTCAGCAACGAAAAACGCCCAAACGCCAACAGCAACGCGCTATAGAAATTGCGCACTATGCCAAAGATTTAGATTTATTCGCCGCCCTGCCTGCCATCAGCGACATCCCGGTTACCGTCATAGACAGCGATTTTGAAACGATGGATATCGCCGCAGATCCAAGCCAAGCCGGGCAGCTGCAGTTATGGCAACAACAAGGCAGTGCCTGGAGCAAACAGTTGGCAAACTCTTCAGGTGGTCAGTATCTGCCACTTGCGAACAGCCACCACCTGGTGATGTTTCAACATCCGGAAAAGATCCTGGCAGCAGTCGATTGGCTGCGGATCAAAATTTCACAGCCAGCTGCGGGCACCGCCGGCCTAAAAGGTTCACGGCCTTAAATCAGACTTTCACGCCTGCCATCCGCTGCACGCAAGCCAAGAATAGCCGCACCACGTTCACCGGATGCGGCGCCAAATTCTGCAGTTTTAAGCGGCGGCACCGAAGCGCCTGCAAACAGATGACGCGCAATGGCCGCTGGCAGCGCCTGGTGAATTTCCTCCAGATCGGATAAACCGCCACCGATCACAATCACATCCGGATCATATGCCAATACCTGACTGGCAAGACATGCCCCTAAGGCGTCCATATAACATTCAAAGGTGTGCTTGGCCGTCATATCGCCGCCACGAAATGCGGTAATCCAATCGTAGGTGGTTAAGCTTTGTTGGCTAAAATGGCTGTATAGCCGTGCCAGGCCAGTGCCGGAAATATATGTTTCGGCACACCCTTTTAAACCACAACCGCAGTCATACAGTGGCAGCTGGTATTTTGCCAGCACGCGTCCCGCCACCGATTGATGCCCAAACTCACCCGCCAGCTGTTGCGGCCCCTGATACAACTCACCATCGACACAAAGACCGCCGCCGGCGCCAGTGCCTAAGATCACGCCAAACACTTTGTTGTAACCACGCCCGGCACCGAGCATCGCTTCTGATAACACAAACAAACGGCAGTCGTTCCCCAAAGCCACCGGTCGTTGCAGCCGCGCCACAAGATCGGCCGCCACGGTGCGTTGATTTAAACAAGCCACGTTGGAGGAAATAACCAAACCTTGCGGAGCCACCACGCCTGGCAAGGCAATCCCGACCGGAGCCCGCTTACCTAGTAATTGATCGGCTTTGTCGATTTGCGCCGAAATTGTCTGCAAAAACTGCGGATAATCATCGGTCGGCGTCGGTACCCGCCAGCGCTCAAGCAGCTGAAATTGCTCTGTAAATACAGCAATTTCTATTTTAGTCCCACCGATATCCAAACCGTACACCATCAGCGGTTTCCTCTGGCTGCTGTCAAAACTACATCACGGGCAAAGGCTGCTGTTTCAGGCAGAGGATAAATGGTCACCCCTTGCACCACCCGGTTCACTTCACCACCAGGGCAAGGGTTATCGGGCGTAACGCCAAGCTGCAATGCTTTGTAAAAAGCTAAAGTCTGGCAGTATACAATATAAGGAAAAGCCGACCAGACATCTGTCATGGCAGAGTCGGGCAAAGTCGCCCAGTCAGCAATATCCAGCTCAGTAATGGCTTGCGCCCGACCATTCGCCTGCAATTCTTGTTGTAAATCCTGATCATAAAGCCGGCTATAAGCGTCACAGGATTTCAGCAGTACAATGTGGGTTTGCCCATCCACCAGTGATTTAGGGCCGTGGCGAAATCCGAGCGGACTTTCGTAATAACTACCGATTTGCCCTGATGTCAGTTCCAGATATTTCAGGGCTGCTTCCTGCGCAATGCCTTTTAAACAACCTGCGCCCAGAAACACGATGCGCCGGCAAGGCGTTTGCGCTAACTGCCGAATGGACTGATGCTGTAACAACACTTGTTCGCTCAGCAGCGTGGCCTGCTGGAAAGCCTGCACATCGGGCGCAAATAATAATAAGGTTGCCAGTAACATCCCGGTGAAACTACTGGTCATTGCGAAGCTGCGATCGTGACAGGCATCCGGCAATAACCACAAGGCGCAATTAGCTTTGTCTTTGGCAAACCGCGCCAGCTGGCCGTCGGCATTGCAACTAATCATTAAATGAAAGCTTTGCGCCACCAGCGCGTCGACCACAGCAAGCGCCGCAACACTTTCCGGGCTATTACCAGAGCGACCAAAACTAACCAATAAGGTTGGGATTTCAGCAGTTAAATATAACTGTGGGTGACTGACTAAATCGGTGGTACTGATGGCTTCGATCCGTTGTCCAGGCAGCGGTAACTTGTTGATTAAATGTGGTACCACGGTCTGACCGATATAAGCAGATGTCCCAGCGCCGGTGAAAATAATCCGCAAATTCGGTAAGGCTAGTAGCGGCTGCAGCCAACTGCGCAAGCTCGCTTCAATGGCGGTAAATTCAGTTGCCAATTGTTGCCAGATCGCTGGCTGTTGCGAAATTTCCTGCGCTGTCCAAGACGCGCCTGCCTGCTGCAATTGTGCTGTGCTAAGACCCAGCATGGTTGAATTTTTATCTGCACACACGACCACCGAACCACCTCTTTTTTCCAAAATCGTTACTATCTAACCAGTCATTTCAGTACTGTTGTTTGGCACAGATACTGATACTGCTTCAAATAGACATCAGCTTGTGCAACACCAGCCTTAAACAACAACGTATACAGCTGGCATTCCACAACACACCAAAAAATATCAATCTCTTAGGCAGCGACGGATAACCCACAGGCTGTCGCATAACGAGCGGTCACCTGCCTGATTTTGTGTTGAATCAGCGCTTGTGGCGTTGCCGCCAGATCGCCGTTGAGCACGGCCTCATATTGCACCGGCAAAAACTGACTGAGCAGTGGCAATGGGATGGCTTGCGTCGCAAGGTTCTGACAAAGTTTTTCAACTGCAGCGCGGATCAACGGCAGGTTCCAGTAATAACGGATGCGATCGCTGTAACTGAATTGGCGCAGCAACGATTGTTGCTCGGCGCTCACTTGATAAAATGCCTGCCAATAATCAGGCTGGCGCTGCATTTCACGCTCACAAATGGCAATCAGGCAAGATTGTTGTTCAATCGGCAGCAACTGCTCTTCAATTAAACAAAGCGCAAACAGTGCTTCGCGCAAGGCAAAAGTCAGTTGTGGCCCGACTTTTAAAATCGCAAAATGCTGACGCACCAGTTGCTGATAGGCCTGTGCTGGCTGGTAATCGGTGGAATGGGCTTCATACACCACATGTGGCACATCCCGGATAAAACTGGCCAAAGCAGCGGTTTTATCCGCCTGAAAGCGATGCACACTGGTATTGTCAAATTCGACGCCCGGCTGTACCACAACCGCAATCACTCGTTGCCATACGGCTTCGGTCAATCCTGCCTCTGCAAAAGCCTGCTGATGGTCAAGCAGCGTTTGTGCGACATGGCCAACCGGCGTCACTGCCAGGCTTGCCTCTAAACTTGCCACGCCACCCGGCGCCGGTACTTCCGTGCCAATGACATAACAAAGTTCACTGTGGCCAAACTGTTGCATCGACGTTTGTTCAGCAACCTGACACAACCGTGCTGCACGTTGTGCGATCAACGTATCGGCTAAAGGCAGCACATCATCGGCACAGGCCATACTGGTATCTAAATGAATTTTTTGAAAACCTGCTGCGACATACACTTCGATCAGCTTCTCGGCTTGTGCCATCGCTTGCGCGGCGGGTTGATGTTTCCAGCACACCGGGCCTAAATGATCACCACCAAACAGGATCTGCTGTCGACTCAGGCTAATTTCATCAGCTAACTTAAATACAAAATCTATAAAATCAGAAGGTTGCATGCCGGTATAACCGCCATACTGATTGACCTGATTGGCAGTCGCTTCTATCAGCAGTTTGCTGCCATCTTGCTTTGCCTGCGCCAGCGCTGCCATCAGCACCTGCGGGTGCGCTGAACAAACCGAATAGATCCCCAAGGGCTGACCCGCTTTGTTCGCGCGGATCAATTCAAGCAAAGCTTTCATAACACTCCTGTTAACTGATGATTTGCACGTGCACCCCCATCCGGGTCAATTCTTCGACATACCCGGCCGGGATACCGGCATCTGTCACTAATGTATGGACCTGATTTGCCGCGCAAATCAGATGAAACCCACGACGTTCAAACTTCGATGAATCGGTGACCACGATAATTTCCCGTGCCACCTCACACATCAGCCGGTTGAGCGTCGCTTCAGCTTCAAAATGGGTTGATAGCCCGGTTTTTAAATCAAAACCGTCCACCCCCAGCACCACTTTGTCGAACTGAAAATGACGCAGTGCCTGTTCGGCCTGAGCACCGTAAAAAGACATTGATTTCTTGCGTAACAAACCGCCGGTCAACATCACTTCAACTTTGTCGAAAGTTGCCAATTCAGTGGCGATATTCAGCCCATTGGTCATCACAATCAGATTTTTGTGCTCTGACAAACAAGCCGCTACTTCTTCCGTCGTCGTACCGGAATCAAGAATAATTCGCTCGTCATCGGCAATCAGCGCCGCCACAGCCCGGCCCAGTTTTTGTTTTAAATCTGAATGTTTCTGCCGCTTCTCTTTGAGCGACAATTCACGACTTAAATCATCATTCACCATGGCACCGCCGCGTGAACGAACCACCAGCCGCTTACTATCGAGCGTCGCGAGATCGCTACGAATAGTCACTTCCGACACGCCAAAACGCTGCGATAAATCGGCCACCGATACTTTGCCCTGCACTTGCGTCAACCGGACAATCTCTTGCTGCCGCTCAATCGTATTTAAACTTTCCACCCTTGCTCCCTGCCCGCCTGGGGCCAGTTGGTTGTACCTTACCATCAAAAAATAAACTTTCAATAGCTTTCGTTTTCGATATTTCAAAAGCATTTCTGCTTAAAAATGTTATGCCATGCAACTTAAAAATCACAAACAAACAGCAACTGTATGTTTTTTATGAGATTAAAATTTAAATATGGCAATACTCAAACCTTTCAATAGAAGTTTCAGATCTATTCGATTTAACAAATAGACTAAAAACATATAAACGAAAGGCATAAATAACTTGCGATCATTTTCGAATTAACGATATAACAGTATATCGAAGGTTTTGATTGCTGTAGTTATCGTCAATATGTCATTCATTTGCTGTTGTGACTGAGTTTACGCCAACCAAGCGTAACTGCGATATGTGCATTCGGGAATTTCATAACAAAAAATAACAAACCGGAGGGGAGTATGTCAGTTCGCAATGTTTCGCAGGATCAATCGTCATCACATTCACGCAAACCGCACTATTTTTTACAGCCTGGGTTTTCAAAGAGCAAGCTCGCAACCTTAGTGCTGCTTGCCTTGGCAGGATTGCCCGCAGGCCAGGCGCTGGCTGAAGAGAGCGCCGCCAGCAAAGAAAAATCCGCCAAGGAAGAAAAAGTCGAAAAAATTGAAGTCACCGGCATTCGCAGCAGTATTAAAGAATCGTTGTTTATGAAACAAAACGCCACCAGTGTAGTCGATGTGGTGGTCGCCGAAGATATTGGCAAATTCCCGGATGAAAACCTGGCAGAAGCACTGCAACGGATCGCTGGCGTCACTATTACTCGGAACGGTGGCGAAGGACAGAACGTATTAATCCGCGGTTTGGGGGATGGTTACAACATCACCACCCTTAATGGACGCAAACTAGCCTCAGAAAACAGTGGCCGAGATTTTAACTATGACACTATCGCTTCGGAGCTGGTGAGCTCTATCGCAGTCTATAAATCACCCGAAGCACGCTTGCAAGAAGGTGGCATTGGCGCCGTTGTCGATATTCAAACCAGAAAGCCTCTTGATTTAAAAGGCTTGACGATGGCCGCTTCGGCAAAAGGCGTCTATGAAAATCGAACCGGCGAAACCCAGCCCCACCTGTCATTTCTGGTTGGTGACCTGTTTGACGATGGAAAGTTGGGGGTATTGCTAACAGGCGCTTATTCCGAGCGGACCTTACGCAATGACACCTATTCTGCCGCTGGTTTTTATGATGAAGCTGAAGGCGTGACCGAAGCGACAATCCCCGTAGATATGAATAAGGATGGGATCATTGATCAAGCCAATGAACTGTTTCCGTCAAAAGTACCGGCTTACATGTATTACGCCAATGCCCAGGATGTACGAGAGCGACTGGGCGGCACGCTAAATGTGCAATATCAGCCAAACGACTGGATTGATCTCAGTGCCGATGTTTTGTACTCGCGCTACAACACCAACGGCAATAGATATCAGATCGGCTTCGTCAACTACGATGAAAGCTGGACACCAGGTACGCCAATATTTGGCGATGCTAAATTTGGGGACGATGGCCGGGTCATTGCCGTCACCCAAACGGCCAACCCGATGGTGGAATTACTGAACCTGACATCCCCACGGAAAACGGATACCTGGCAATTTGGCACGAATGGTAAATTTCAATTAACTGATCAGCTGACGTTGGTTGCTGACTATTCACACTCAGAAGCCAAAGATCAAAATGCCGGCGACAATCGTTTTATCGTCGCGCGCGGGTTTGTCGACTCCATTAGCATCGACTACAGCAAAGATAACAAACTGCCGGATGTGACCATTGCTCCGGGGTTAAATGCTGAGCAAAAGTACGGTGCGCATTATAGCTATAACAGTGGAACCGGCGTCACAGACAAAGTAGATGACCTCAAACTACTGGCCTCTTACACAGTCGATGATTCCATTATCACCAAAATTGATGCCGGCATTACCTATGTGCAACAAACCAAATCGCGCAGCGAATTCTCTTCAAAAAACCCAAGTCAGTTTAGCAATGGCGGTTTTTATCTGACGCGGGACAAATACGCTTTTGACAATAGCACCGTATTCTCACAGGGCGATTTTTCACTCTTCCGGATCCCGACAGATGTCTTTGTACCCGCAAATTTCGACAATTTCCTCGATGGTGAAGCTGGCGTGCATCCGAGCCCGTGGCCAAGCTTCGATTACGACAAATTACTGTCTTACTACCGCAGTATCAATGCCGAAGCCGCCGACAAAAGCATCGTGCCGCAGCTCAATCAAGCCGGTGCTTTTAATGTGAAAGAAGCAATCAGCACCGCCTTTATCCAAATGAACATAGAAGACACCGTCTTTGAGCTACCATACTTTTTAAATATTGGCGTGCGCGCCAGTAAAACCGAAGTCACCAGCAGTGGTTTTTCCTATGATTTAGCCAAAGTGGTGCTGGATGGCAATGGCAAACCGACTAACAATGACTGGCGCACAGTGCAACAAATTAGTCATGACGGTTCGTACAGCGAGTTACTGCCAAGCCTTAACTTCAAGCTGACGCTACAGGACGATCTATTCTTCCGCTTTTCGGCGGCTGAAGTGATGAGTCGTCCAAGCCTTGATCAGTTAAAACCTTGGGCTGCCCCAAACTTCACCACGTTCAAAGAAGGTTTGCCACAACTCAGTATTAACTTTCCTGATTTACCGCCAGAAATGGCCAAACAGTATGACGCTACACTGGAATGGTATTTTGCCGACAGCAGTCAGCTGGCAGCTGGGGTGTTTATCAAAGATATTGAGTCTTTTATCAGCACAGAACGCGGCCCGATAGATCTACATGGAGTGAAATATTATGCCGAATATCCGATCAGCGGCGAATATGGCGCCAGTATCAAAGGTGTCGAGTTATCCTGGCAACAATCGATGGAAAATTGGTTACCAACGCCGTTTGATGGCATGGGTATCCAATTGAACTATACCTATGTTGACAGCCAGTTTGACGACCCGGAACTGAAGGATATTTCTTATACTGGGATGTCTAAAAATTCCTATAATGCAGTGGTTTATTATGAAAAAGATGGCATTCAGGCGCGCCTGGCCTACAACTGGCGCAGCAAGTTTCTGTTGTACCCGGGGGATTGGGGCGGCGATAGCTGGATAGCCGATTATGGTCAGTTAGACGCCAGTGCCAGCTACGACATTAACGAGCAATTGTCGGTGTATACCGAAGTATCAAATCTCACCAACCAGCGCTATTGGGGTTATGTCAAACAGGAAGATCAGGTGAACTTTTTGGAACGCTTTGGCACCCAGTTTGCTGTTGGGATCCGCGGTAATTTCTAATGTTCAGTGCTCATGCCGTTGAGAAGCAATAAACGCTTGGTCAACGGTATGCCACCCACTGCATCCACCGGCATTGTGTTCAGCACTGCCGGTGTTTCTAAATTTATAAGAGGTTGTTTCATGGGTATTCGTTGTGGTCAGACTTTATTCGCGCTGGCTGTCAGCCAAACACTGGCGATGGCTACCGTCGCTGCGCCAATCGGCAATTTACAGCAGATCAGGGCTGAAACCAGTCAGGTAGAGATCCAAACAGACCAGCAAGTGCAGCTGCAAATTCAATTATTAAAACCCGATGTTTTCCGACTACAAGCGAGCAACGACGGCAAATTTACTGGTCCAGGCAACAAAGCGGCAGCAATTGTCATCAAGCAGGATTATGCCCGCGTTGAGTTCAACCTGAGCGACCAGGGCGACTATCAGTTACTAAAAACCAGTGCCATGGCGCTGCGTATTTACAAACAACCGCTGAAGTTCGCTTTATATAAAGCTGACAATCAAACGCTAATATTTGAAGAGTTACAACCGCTGGAACTGGCCAAAGACCTAAGTTTCCAAACCCTCAGCAGTTCTACCGACGAGCGTTTTTTTGGTGGTGGCCAGCAAAACGGTGCCTTTGAATTTAAAGGCAAAACCATGGATATTTCTTATTCTGGCGGCTGGGAAGAAGGTGACCGGCCAAGTCCGGCACCATTTTTTATGTCGAATAAAGGGTACGGTGTCCTTCGCAATACCTGGGCCAATGGCAGCTACGATTTTCGCTCCAATGAATACATCAATGTAAGCCACCAGGAACAACGCTTTGATAGTTACTATTTTGTCGGTGATTCATTAAATGACGTACTGGCCGACTATACCGAACTGACGGGTCGCGCCCGCCTGATCCCACGTTGGGCTTTTGAATATGGCGATGCCGACTGCTACAACGATGGCGACAATATTAAAAAACCGGGCACAGTGCCGGATGGCTGGAGCGACGGCCCAACCGGCACGACACCAGATGTGATTGATAGTGTTGCCAAAAAATATCGTGAACACGACATGCCTGGCGGCTGGATTTTACCGAATGATGGATATGGTTGTGGTTACACCAATCTGCCGGAAGTGGTGAAAGGGTTAGCAAAATACGGTTTTCGCACCGGTCTTTGGACCGAAAACGGCGTGGATAAAATTGCCTGGGAAGTTGGCACCGCCGGCACCCGCGCCCAAAAACTCGACGTTGCCTGGACCGGTCAGGGCTATCAATTCGCGCTCGACGCCAATAAAGCCGCTGCTGATGGCATTTTGAATAACTCCGACTCACGGCCATTTTTATGGACAGTCATGGGCTGGGCTGGCATTCAGCGCTATGCCGTCACCTGGACCGGCGACCAGTCTTCCAGTTGGGATTATATCCGCTGGCATATCCCAACCCTGATTGGCTCGGGTTTATCCGGTCAGACTTATGCCACTGGTGATGTTGACGCCATTTTTGGCGGCAGCCCGGAAACCTTTACCCGCGATTTGCAATGGAAAGCCTTCACCCCAGTACTGATGGGGATGTCCGGTTGGGCCAAAGCGGCGCGTAAACATCCGTGGTGGTATGACGAACCTTATCGCAGCATCAACCGTGATTATCTGAAGTTAAAAATGCGCTTGATGCCGTACATGTACACCACGGCTTATGAAGCAGAAATAACCGGCGCACCGATTATCCGTGGCTTGATGTGGGACTATCCGCAAGATCCATCCGCATTCACCGAAGCGCATAAATATCAGTTTTTAGTTGGCAAAGATCTGCTGGTAGCGCCGGTTTACCGCTCGATGGCGGCGACTAAAGGCTGGCGTAAAGATGTGTATTTACCACAAGGCCAATGGATTGATTACTGGGATGGGCGGGTCGTGACGGCACCGACAACCGGCGCCAAACTGGATTACAAAACCGATCTGAAAACGATCCCGGTGTTTGTGCGGGCCGGTGCCATTTTACCGATGTATCCTGAATCATTGTATGACGGCGAAAAACCCAAAGATGTGCTGACACTCGACATTTATCCTTATGGTCAAAGCAATTACCAAATGTACGAAGATGATGGTAATAGCCGCCAATATCAGCAGGGCAAATTCAGTCAGCAACAATTTCGGGTTACTGCACCTGAAGGTATAGCCGGCGATATTCAAATCAATATCGATGCGGTCAGTGGCGAATACGCAGGTCAGGAACAACAACGGGTTTACCAGCTACAGGTTCACAGCCGCATTCAACCTGACCAGGTCACGGTTGCAGGGAAAGTGCTGAAACAACTCAAAGATGCTAATGCTTTTTCCAAAGCCGAAAGCGGCTGGTATTTTAGCGCGCAGCAATACGGCGTGGTACAGGTAAAAACGGCCAAGACCTCGATTCGTCAGGCGTTGCAATTTGAACTTGCCATCAACCCGGCATTGCCGTTAACCCCCACTGCCGGCTATGAACAGGCGCCGGAGCTTGGCAACGCCATTGCCGCGGATAGCTTGCTGGTCTTAAATCGTCCGGCCGAAGAGTCTGGTCATGTGCTGGAAAACGCTTTTGACGACAATCCAACCACCTGGTTTCGCACCAAACGTGACCAGGCACAAAAAACCGGGGCCCATGAATTTACATTGGCCTTGGGTGAACGGCGGATGGTCAACGGTTTTGAAATTGCACCACGCAACGATCAGCACTGGAAATATGGTCAGGTGCGCGATTATGAAGTCTATATCGCCGATAACAATGGCGAATGGGGCGAGCCCGCGTATCGCGGCACCTTAAAACTGCTGCAAACGATACAAAAAGTTGAGTTTCCAGCCAAAGCCGGCACCCTATTCCGCTTTCGGGTGTTAAGCACTCAGGATCAGGCCGATGATGGTACAGCGATCGATTCGATGGTGACAGCGGCAGGTGATGATGCTGCGGGCAAGCAAACGGACGAGCAAAAAAGTAATTCAGATGCAGCGGCTGAGAAACCAGTTGTCGCCAAAGCCTTTAATGCCCTAATCCCAAAACAAGTAACGCCAATCACCATTTCCGAGTTTAAAGTGCTGGAACAGCCGCTGCCAAACCAGCCGCAGTTACAACAACCGCTGTCGGAAGTGGTCGCCAGTGTCAGCGAAAATAGCCGTGGTCCGGTTGAACTGGATAGTAGCAACGGCGGCAAAAAAGCCAAAGATGGCGCGCAAATGCAAATGAACGGCCTGAAGTTTCGTAAAGGCCTCGGCGTCGCCGGCCACAGCAGGATTGATTACCCACTGCAAGGCCACTGGCAGTTGTTCCGCGCCGATGTCGGCATCGACGATAGTTGTCGCCAGCATGGCAGTGTGCAGTTCCAAATCTATGGTGACGACCAGCTACTCTACGATTCAGGCACTTTACAGGCGCCAGCCGTGGTGAAACCACAACTGGATATTCGCGGCATCAAATTATTGAGCCTGCGTACCACAGCCGGTCACAGCAAAGTTTGTGCGAATTGGGCCAATGCGATGGTGATTGGTTTTGCCGGGGATAAAGCTGGCAAGTAACTTCAGATTGTGACCTGTGCAGCAGATATCATAACTAACATCCGAATGATGGCAGTTTTGGTATCTGCTTTTTGTTTGGTTGGCGCGGTCATTATTTAGCGGGGCGTCTTACACCCCCTCTTTTGCCCTTGCGATTGCCAACTGAATGGCGGCTTTAGCTTGCGGACTATTTTTCCAACAGCTGGTACGCAACATCAAAGCAACTCGCTCGGCAATCTCAGTCGCCTGATAATTTGCCAAGTCAGCAAATGAGTGGATGCCAATTTCCTCAAATCGCTGTAAAACTTTAGGGCCAACGCCCTTTACCGCCAACAATGCTTCCCGCTCTGGCGCTGAAAATGCCATCACTATCTCCGTTAGATTGATCAAGTCCACTACAAAGGTAACTGCCAGGTTTTGATGGCTATCGTATTTTCAAAGGCATCGGGGCATTCGAGTTTTTCCAGTATCTCAGGCCCGGGTAAGCAGTCATTATCCACAAATTTAACCAGTTCAGGAACAGAGTCGCAGAACAAAATGTCGAGTGACAGGCGATCCATCCCATAAATTCCCCGATGAATCATATTGGCACTAAATACCAATAAATCACCGGTAGCTAACGTCACTCTGAAACCCGAAGCAAGATCTTCATAGTTTTTGTGACCATTTAGCTCCATCCGAACATCAAACTCTTCGCTGTTATCCCAACGCTGATGGGTTCCTGGCACGAGTTCGACTCCGGGTTCATCCACTAAAGCAATCCGACAATGCACAACATGAAGACTGTGCAGCGCTTTTTTCTGCTCATCGACGGACAGATGGTACTGTGGATCCCGATGCCAGTAATTTTTCTGGTTGATATTCACCGGATCAAAAAACAATTGAGTATTCATAAATGCAGGTTGTTCGCCAATGATTGAAGTCACGACGTTCATCAACTTCGCCGAACCGATAAACTTAAATAATGTTTCCCGCTCTGCATCCCGCAAGTGCTTTTTGGCGGTTAGATAAGCAGAGTTTATTGCTTTTGTGGCGTAAAAAGTGGCGTTTTCTTGTCTCCACGATTGGTGAAACTGCGTGACCACTTCGCGTAGATTTTGCAGCTCATTTGGACTTAAAAAATCTTTAACAATGAAAAAGCCATCATCCTGGTAGTTTTGATGCATAGAGATACCAATAATTTTTGGTTATTGGGAAAATACTGCGTATTGACCGAAACGACCAGCAGTCTTTTTCCTCGTGAGTTCACCAACAGCATTGAACAATGTGTTCGGCAATTAAACGCAGCTGTCAGCGGTTGCCCTCGCATGCTAACTCCACCAAAGATTGGGCATTAATACGGTAACGCTCTTGCAGCAATAAGTACTTTTCATCTTGAAACAACGACTTCAGCGCTTGATCAAAAGCTTTTGCATCTTCGACTTTGCGAAAAGCGGCACGGTAATAACTGGCTGGGAATAAAGGATGAATAGTGACCTGTTGCAGGGGGACGATTTTATCATTGTGATAATTAAATATATTTACATCCATCACCAACGCCTGCACTCTTTTGCGCAGTAACGATTCCACCTGACTACTTTGCTCAACGGTTTCCCGGTATTTGTAGGAGTTTTCGACCGCGCTCCGATATTCATCACCCAGCAGCTGCGATGCATTTTGAAACGCTAATACCGATAAATCCTTCAAATCACTCAACTGCACGATCGACAATGCATCGGCTTCCAAAGTAATCACCACATTCTGATAACGAATATAGGGACAGCTATAAAACAGTTCAGGCTCGTTAGCGGACATCGGCTGTAAAGTCGCAATATCGCCAATCCCTTGCTGTAACAACGTTTGGATTCGCTTATTCGGAACGTGGGTAAATTCTGCGCGGTAGCCCATCCGTTGCACAACTTCGCGTAATAACTCAAGCTCAAAACCGTCCGAGGTTTCAATCTGAATATAGGGCGGCTTGCTCATCCCAACCAACACTTGCAGCGGCTGTTTATCTCGAGCCTCAACCTGAAATCCAAGCTGTACCGCCAAAATTACCAGCCACACCCATACCCGACCAATGTTTGTCATAAGAGCATCCGGCGAAGTCATACCTGTTGCAAGCATAGTTGGCACAACTGTGATTAATCCAGCAAGTACAATAACTATCATCGCGAAGGGTGCGACCTATTGTCGCAACATCTGGAATTGTTGAATTTTAGTCGATAGTATAAATCCAGATATTTTTGATATTCAGTGAGTTACTCAATCTATGCGATATCTCCGCACAATCCGGTTCTGGCGAACCTTTCATCTTTGGTTGAGTTTATTGCTGTCATTGCAGTTGCTGGCTTGGTTTGGTGGCGGGTTGATCATGTCGGTGTTGCCAATTAACGAAGTGCGCGGCGACCATTTAAGAGCCCCCACACCAAGTATTCAATGGTCACAGGCGAATGTCAGCCCAGCGCAATTAAAGCACCTCGTGCACATGCAATTACCCAATGCGGGCTTATTGACGGGTGTATTAAGTCTGAAACAACGTGGTGAGCTACCGGTATATCAGCTGCAGAATGGTCCAAAATCGCAGTATTTCAGTGCTATCGACGGTAGCAAACTGCAGCCACTGAATGAAAAAGAAGTACATCAATTAGCGCAGCAGTTGTATCGGGGCGGCGGCAAATTACAGCAGGCTAGGTTGATCAGCGAGTTGCCGATTGAAGCTCGGGGTTTGCGTGCGCCGGTCTGGCAGGTCACCTTTCAAGATGCGGATAATAGCGTATTTTATCTGGATCCCATCCTTGGACAACTACTGCGGGTTCGCACCGACAACTGGCGGTTATACGATTTTGTCTGGATGTTGCACATCATGGACTATAAGGAGCGGGATAATTTTAATCACGGCTTATTGATTGCAAGTTCTGCATTGGCTTTGTTATTTACGATCAGTGGCTTGGTATTGCTGGTCATGACATTGCGCCGAAAAACCAGTCGCTCTTCATTAGCGGGGCAATGAACCTGGTCAGCGTGTCGACTGACGCTTGTCGCCCCACTTTACTGGTAAAAGACCGCTGCTGACGTATACTGAAAAGTACCATGTACTAAACGGAGACGCATTATGGACAACAGTCATCATTCTTTACGTGAGTTGTTTGACCAACTTGGGCTCGACAGTGATTACAATAGTATTGAGCAATTTATCGGCAAACATCGGTTAAATGAAGATTTACCATTATCCAAAGCCAGCTTCTGGACGACAGCTCAAGCTTCTTTCTTACGCGAATCTTATCATCAGGACGCGGATTGGGTTGCAGTGATCGATGAACTGAATCAACGCCTACGCTAACTTTTGTGAGGTCAATTCCGCCTTGGTATCATTCAACAATACGGATTTGATACAACGGCAATGCATCAAGTCGTTGATCAATATCCTGCAGTATTTTCTGGTAATTAACTGAGTCAACCGACTGATATTCCTGCTCAAAGGTTTGCTGCGACAGACCTTCCGGCAACCGGGATTTGCTTGGGAATAAATCTGCTTCAGTCAACTCCTGACTAAAAAACTGCTGCAGCGCAGCGGCTGAGCTGGCAGAACCAATCGCAATTTGTGCAAAACGAACTCCGGCACGATCTGCCAGCAAATCCACAAAACTAAAACCACTGCCACCTTTGATTGAATCTAGCAGTTCTTTGGCCTCACCGACCGTGTCGCTGACGTTTTTATTCGTCAGCACTTGGATGGTCGCTGAATAAATAAAATGTTGTTGTAAATCCGGACGTCTGGCTAAAGTCACCCGAGGTGCTTTCCCGCCAGGCGCTTTTTTCACTTCATTCACCAACAATTGTAAGTTCTGCCCACCCAGCAATTGCGCCATCGCGAGCAACACAGCTTGATTCTCTAGTTGTGCCCGGCCTGGTTCATCCTGATAGACCGCTGTGCGCAGCTGCGCCTGACGAAACAGCAGCTGCAAATAGCCATGCAGACTGCTATTCGGATTTGCGACAGCATACTCGGCGGCGATTTTGTAATAAAACTCGAGATTGGCGGTTTGTGCTGGCGAACTGAATAACTCACGATAGACCGACAGGCCGGATTGCTTCAGGCGCTGAAAATCCCAGCCACCTGGTCTTGTCACTTCAACCTTGACTTCGTCCTGCTGAAATTGCACCGAACGCACCATCGCTAACAAACTGGCACCTTTACCTGGTCCCCACAAACGATCGGCAAACCAACCAAGTAGACTCAAAGCCGTGTCACCTGGCAGAGTCAGCATGCCCAGCGTCACCTGCTGAATATCCAATGGACCTGTTGAAGGATGAACCTGCACGCTGGCGTTCAAATAATAAGATTTCCCCAGCAAGGTCACCGGCAAGGTCATATAGCTGGTTAAGCCTTCAGGGGTCACTTGTGCCTGGCCCCGAAAACCCGGCAAGGTACGGCTGGCGAGCGCAAACGCAGAGTTTAACTCATCCGTATTCGCTGAAAAAACCCATTGTTGCTCGGTCGGATTTTGCATTGCGGAATTGAGGTTGCTCAACAATTGTTTACTGTGCCGCACCGCTTCAGCGTTCATTCGCCCTTGCGGTGTAACCAGTGGCTGCGCATCAAATAACAACCAGAAGCAAATAACGCCTAAGGTGATAATCACCAAAAGCAACGTCAGCACTTGCCGGAATAAATGATGTACCGCCTGCATCGCCACTCGATGGACCTTCTGCACCAAAAAACAGTATCTTACCAGAAGGATTGTCATCCACGGCAAGCTTTTCACGGCGAATAGACGGCAAAGACAGCTCGACGTTGATCCAGTCTATTTACGCTCAGCAGCAAGCAAATAATTTTCAACATGCGGCCGCCTGACAAGTGAAGGAGTAGACCCATCAATCAACGCCGACGGATCTGGCGTTTATCATTTCAATGACGAAAGTGACATTGTCGCTGCCGCACTATATATTCTTGTTAACTAATTCAACCCAACCCTGCAATAGCCGACTAAGCTGTTGATGAGTATCAAAATAACGGTGAAGCCCCCAACAATGCGATCGATATGGTTTTGGTTTTGGTTTAGGTACAGATGTATCCCCGGCAGCCGCTGGCTGTTGATGTTGTGGCTCACCATCAGCTCAGTACAGGCCGCTCCGGAAGTTGATGCCAAACTCGAAGAAGAGCTCAACCAATATTTGCAGCTGACGACTAGCGATCAGGCAGCAGCCGAGGTTTTGCTCCAGAAAATAGCGCCAAAAATCACGGCTTTAACACCAATTGCTACCAAAGTCCGTTACAACAGTTATCTATCAACGACCCTGTCTGCTGATAAAAAATACCAGGAAGCAGATCAGCTATTACAGCAAAACTGGCTCTGGGCTGAGCAGGTTCAAGACCCGGATATCTGGGCAGAGGTTTTGGCAGATCATCTGCAAGAAAGCTGGGGCCGCGGTGAAAATGCCAAAGCCGTCAGCTTCCTTGAGCCATTATTGCAATACGCAGCAAAAGCCACCCAGCACAGGGTCCAATATTATGCATGGAATACAGCCGCTCGCTTTCAGTCCTGGCAAGGCAAATATGAACTGGCGCTGGCGTCATTTCATCAAGCCTATGCCGGGATCGAGCAGGATGAAAACCCTCGCACCCCGTTCCGAAAAATGTACCTCAAAGCCAGCATTGCCAATTTGCATGGTAGTTTACGCAATTACCCGTTGGCTTTAAAAACCATTCAGGAAGGCCTGGCTGAGTCGAAAAAGAATCCTGATCTGGCCTCTTACGTCACCGACTTTTATACCCAGGAAGGTTATCTGTTGGTCGATGTTGGCGAGTTGGATGCCGCGCTACATAGTTATCAACAAGGCCTGAGCTGGGCCATCAAGCAAAATAACGACTTCGCCGAAGCAACCTTACAAAACAACATTGGTGACATCTATTTGCGTCAACGCAAACTTGATTTAGCCACCAGCTATTTTGAGAAAAGCCTGGCCTTTGGCGTCAGTAAACAGAATAAAGCAACGATTGCTCTGTCCACATTTAATTTGGGTTATGTCAAAGTATTGCAAGGCGATTATGCGCAAGGGATTGCGCAAATGCAGGCCATGATTAAAGAGTTTGGCGATTTAAACGGCAAAGCAGATTCACTGGCTTATTTGATTGAACTCGCAGATGCCCTTCGGTTTGCCAAACAGTATCAAGCAGAGGCTGAGACTTTACGACAATACAATCAGTTGTCATCAGAAATATTTCAAAGTGACCGGGAAAAACAGTTAAATCAACTGCAGGAAGAATTTTCAGCCAAAGAAAAAACCAAAGAAATTGCTGTGCTGACGCAGCAAAATCAGCTCAAAGCGGTTGAAATCGAACGACAAAACCTGCAACAGGAAGTGACAATGCTGGTTGGGATTGTTGTGGCGCTAGCCTCCGTTTTGCTGTTTTTACTGTATCGCAAAGTGCGGCAAGCTAATTTAAAATTGAAAGAAGTGAACGATAAACTGGCCTATCAGTCATTGCGTGACCCACTGACCGGCTTGTTTAACCGTCGCTCCTTGCTCGAACATATGGAACGCCGCCAAATCAGCGACCGGCGTGCCGCTGCACCGCAGTTGACGGATGGATTTATCCTACTGGATATCGATTTTTTTAAACACATTAATGATCACTATGGCCATGCGGCGGGAGATGCAGTGTTGGTAGAAATTGCCAAACGACTCACGGCCCTGACCCGTAATGACGATATGGTATGGCGCTGGGGCGGCGAAGAATTTCTCATTTTATTGCGTAAAGTTGATATGGCTGCACTCACACAATTTACCCAACGGGTGCTTGAGGTCATTGGCGCTAACAGCATTACTTTTGGCAAACAACAACTGCAGGTGACTGCTTCAGCGGGGTTTTTAACCTATCCTTTTGCCGCACTGGATGAACAGACACTCAGTTGGCCGAAGGCATTACAACTGGCTGATATGGCGTTATATCTGGGGAAAATACATGGCCGTAACCGCGCTTATGGTTTAGTGCAATTAAATCAACCCTATCAGCAAATTGCGGCGCAGCTGGAAACCGATTTATCAGCTGCGATTGAACTGGGGCTTGTTGATGTGGTGTTGGTTGAAGGGCCGGCCAAAGACGAGCGGCTCTGACATATTTGCTGACATTCAATCACTGGCAATTGGCGGGTTCGCCGATTTACACTGAAATAAACAGCTTTTAAAGGACACGCCCATGCTTAGTAGCCTATCTGACAGTCACATTCAAAAAAAAGTGCTGGCGACGGCACAATTAGGTGCAGGCCACAGCGATGGTTATTTGAGTGTCAGTTCGACAACGCTGCGCTTTGAACCATTTAATCAGACGTATGGCTTAGGCCCTTATCTTATTCACCGGGATGAAATCAGCAAGGTTGAACCCACTTATGGCAAAGGTGGTGGTTTTATACCGGTAGTAGCAGAAGCCATTACCATTACCATGGCTGATAGCCGGCAATATCAGTTTGTGCTGGCTGACGCCGCTGGCTGGATCGCATTGTTGCAACCAGCGCAGTGACAACTTCCGGTTTGCTTCGTTTTCCTAAAACTGTGATCTGATGTTCACCATAAGGGTGTTTCTGCACTATGGTTAGCTCATACTCGGGAGGAAAAGACGACCGATGACCTTTCAAATATTACAGCTCGACCATATCGTGCTGCGCTGCCAGCACTTACCAGAAATGTTGGAGTTTTATCAACAGCGACTTGGCTGTACGCTGGAACGTAGCGTCCCGGAACTGGGTCTGTACCAATTGCGTGCAGGGCAGCACCTGATTGACTTAATTAGTGTTGAAGGGGAACTGGGACAACAAGGTGGCGCCGCACCTCGGGCTGAAGGCCACAATATGGACCATTTTTGTCTGCGGATAGACCCTTTTGACAGCCTATCTTTAACCGCATTTTTTAGTCACTACGGTATTGAAGTATCCACCAGCGCAGAGAGATATGGCGCTGATGGTTTTGGGCCTTCGTTGTACATCAAAGATCCAATGGGGAATACCATTGAACTCAAAGGCCCACCCGTCAAAACTGTAACCAGCGACTAGTCCAATTCTGGCAAGTTACGGCCATAGAAAATTTCGCGCATTTCACGTTTCACTTTCTTGCTGATATCTTTTTGCTCTTGCTCAGAAAACGAATCCGCACCAGAACCGAACAAATAATTATCTAAATCAAACTCTTTGAGCATCATTTTGGTGTGGAACAGATTTTCCTGATAGACATTGACATCCACCATCTGGAAGGCATTTTTAGTCTGCGCATCCATAAAATTCTGAATCGAATGGATCGGATGATCGATGTAATGTTTCACACCATTCACATCACGGGTAAAACCACGCACCCGATAATCGATGGTCACGATGTCAGATTCAAAGCTATGGATTAAAAAATTCAACGCTTTAAGCGGTGAAATCACCCCACAGGTCGAAACTTCGATATCTGCTCTAAAGGTACAGATGCCACCTTGCGGGTGATGCTCTGGGTAGGTATGAACACAGATATGGCTTTTATCAAGATGGGCGACAATTGCGTCAGGGAATGGGCCAGGTTGCTCTGTGGTCGGAGGTGCAACAGCACCTGGTACTTCTATCGGTTCTTCGCATACCAGGATCGTGACGCTGGCACCTTGTGGATCATAATCCTGCCGCGCCACATTCAGAATATTGGCGCCAATAATATCAACCACTTCACTCAGGATGTCAGTTAACCTATCCGCATTATATTGTTCGTCGATATAAGAAATGTACTCTTCCCGGTGCTGGTCGGTCGGGGCGTAACAAATATCGTAAATACTGAAACTTAAGCTTTTTGTTAGATTGTTAAAGCCATGCAGCTTCAGTTTTTCAAATGGTTTTACCACGGTCTATGCTCTCCACTGCCCGTTGTCATCAGGGTCAGTATAGTGTATTCAAAAACAACTTCAGAAATGTCAGCTGGCAGGTTTTACCGCTGAAGGATGAACACTGAACGAATGTGTCACGGTCATGGCCTGTTGCAACATAATCGACACTGAGCAGTATTTTTCCGCAGATAAATTCACCGCGCGCTCAACATGTTTTTCGCTGACGTCAAAACCAGTGACTTCAAAATGCAGGTGAATTTTACTAAACACCCGTGGCACTGTATCCACCCGATCACCCGTTAACACCACTCGGCAATCCGTCACTTGTTGCTTCGCTTTTTGCAAAATACTAACGACGTCCACCGAAGAACAGGCGCCAGCCGCCATAAGCAGGGTTTCCATTGGCGTGGGGGCAATACCCTCATCTTTATTCGAATCGAACATTACAGCGTGCCCGCTGCCTGAACGACCAATAAAACTGCTGTCGCCAGCCCAGGATACTGTTGCGTGAAGTTGGTTATCGCCTGCCATCAGAATGCTCCGAGAGAAAATAGACAGGCATTCTATAAAAAATGTCGGCCCGGGGATAGGCCTAAGCGACATAGAAGCTTTTTCACGAAAGTGAACTTCATTGACTCGATGCTTTTCAAGCCTGATTTAGTCCATTAAATGCGCAATCGCAGTATCAAATAGGTTTTTAATTAACAGCGCCACTTCATTAATCAGTTCGACTTGTTCAGCCGTGGCTGGTCGGTTCAGCACTGACGCCAGTACTTCCTGAAAATCATACATGATGCCATCTACTTCACGGATAATCTGACTGCGATGGATGGTTTCAAGCTCGGTATGCTGCGTACAAAGCTGAATAATTTGTTCAGCAATTTGCTCTTCAATAATGACGCCCAGCGTTTTATTGTCGCTGGTTTGGGTTCCGGCCTGCTCAAACAACGCAAGGTGCTCTGTTAAAAACTGGATCAGGTGCTCGTAACCGGGTTTGTCAGTGACCATGGTGTAAACCAAAAACCGTTATAACCAGAAGGTAGGTAAATCTGCCACAGAACAGGAAGCAGGGTAAAGCTTTGTCTGAAAATATTTACTCATTTAGCAAAAAATAAGGCGCACCAGAAGCCATTGATCAGGATCAGGTGCGCTTTACCTTTGGGTCAAGCGATAGTTAACAGATTACAGCCGAATACCCGGCGACAATTGCGCTGGCAATTCCAATGCGGGTAACTCCACCGATGCCACCGGATAAGCACAATAATCCGCTGCATAATAAGCGCTGGCACGATGATTACCACTGCCGCCAATGCCGCCAAAGGGGGCTGCAGAACTGGCACCAGTGATTGGACGGTTCCAATTGACAATACCGGCACGGATCCGACGGAAGAAACGCTGATATAACGCCTCATTGTCAGACAAGAGTCCGGCAGAAAGGCCAAAACTCGTCTGGTTCGCGGCAACAATGGCGCTATCAAAATCATCAAAACGAAACACTTTAAGCAAAGGCCCAAAATGCTCTTCATCAGGCAATGTCACGGCATCGCTGCAATCGATAATGCCCGGTGACAACAAACCAGTACCCGCCGCTTGTAATTGCATTGGCAGCATTACTTTTCCGCCCAGCTCTACCAGTTGCTGCTGCACGGCCAACATACCAAGCGCAACTTTGTTGGAAATCATCGCACCGATAAAAGGTTGCTCAGCGGCATCATACAAACCCACAGTCAATTGGCGGCTCACCTCAACCAGGCGGGATAAAATTGCATCCCCTTCGCTGTTGGTTGGTAAATAGAGTCGACGCGCGCAAGTGCAGCGCTGGCCGGCAGAAATAAACGCCGATTGAATAATGTCGTGTACAGCAGCATCAATATTGGCCACTTCAGTCACAATCAGTGGGTTATTGCCACCCATTTCCAGTGCCAGAATTTTATCAGGACGACCCGAAAACTGTTGATGCAAGAAATGCCCGGTACGTGAACTACCAGTAAAAAATAAGCCATCGAGCTCCGCATGCGCTGCGACCGCTTTGCCGGTTGCAATTTCACCTTGTACCAGATTTAACACACCGGCCGGCAGGCCTGCGGCTTGCCACAACTTCACCGTCGCTTCGGCCACTTTTGGTGTCATTTCGCTAGGTTTAAAGACCACCGTATTACCCGCAAGGAGCGCTGGCACGATATGACCATTGGGTAAATGCCCCGGGAAATTATAAGGACCAAACACCGCGACCACACCGTGTGGTTTATGCCGGATAAACGCCCTACCTTGTGGCATTGGGTTTTCTTTTTCGCCGGTGCGCTCCTGACAAGCTCGAATGGAAATATCAATTTTACCGATCATCGCCGCGACTTCAGTACGGGTTTCCCACAATGGTTTGCCGGTGTCTTCAGCAATCGTTAATGCCAGTGCTTCTTTATGCTCGGTTAATTGCGCGGCAAAAGCCTTTGCAATGTTGGCTCGTTGCTCAAAAGTTCGATCGGCCCAGTCGTCAAAAGCTGCGCGTGCAGCCATAAATGCCGCATCAACTTGTTGTTCATCGGCAGCCTGACCTTGCCAAATCACCTGGTTTTTAGCGGGATCAACTGAAGTGAATGCAGCGCCGCGGCCTTGTTGCCACTGGCCATTAATAAAATGAGTCGTCATCTGAAATTCCTGAATATAGTAATGATGTTGCTTTCACAAACAAAAAAAGGCGGAAATTAAAGACGCGCCAGTCGCACCCAATCGCCATCCTGTACCTGCAGCGCACTTGCCAATTCTGCCGGCAAATTAACCTCGTCACTGGTTTCACTGACGTGTAAATGCGCCCAGGTTGCGCGAAAGTTTTGCCGGTCGCTGTTGCAAATTAAATGAGGTTGACCACCACTCACATCGGCGACGCGCACCTGCAACCGGCGGCTATTCCGTGCAGTACGAATGTGCTCAAGTTTGGCTTCAACTGTCGGGCCAGCATCAAAAATATCGACATAACCGGTGGTCGAAAAACCTTCAGATTGCAGCAATGCCAGCGCAGGCTTGGTTTTGGCGTGAACCTGACCAATCACCGCTTGGGCATCTTTACTCAGTAAACTGACGTATATCGGGTATTTAGGCATCAATTCCGCAATAAATACTTTCTGACCGATACCAGTCAGATAATCGGCGGTCGGAAAATCGACTGAAAAGAAATGCTCCTCCAGCCATTGCCAAAACGGTGAATTGCCTACTTCATCAGAGACTCCACGCATTTCGGCGATAACCCGATCCGCAAATCGTTCGCGAAACTCTGCCATAAACAAAAATCTGAAACGCGACAACAATTTGCCGTTGTGCTTCAGGCGTCGCTGCTCACGCAGGAACAAAGTGCATAACTCGGTCGCACCGGTGTAATCGTTGCACAAGGTCAAAATATCGACAGTGTTGTACACACCAAGTGCCCGCGATGTATGAACCACTTTGCCGAGGTGATAATGATAAAAAGCATCATCGAGACCCACTGCGGCTTCAATCGCACTGGTGCCACAGATGTGGCCGGTTTCAGTATCTTCCAGGACAAACAAGTAACCTTCGTCACCAGGTTTGCTGACATTTTTGGCAAAAGAGGCTTCTGAGCGATTAATTTTGCGCTGCAACAGTTCATCGTTGACTGGCAAAGAGGTAAATCCATGGCCGGATTCCACTGCCATATCATATAAGGCAGGATAATCGTCGGCGCGGATTGGGCGAATCACCATCATCGTCGCTTGCTCCAGAGTTGCGGCGGGAGCTTCAGGCCCGCCATTTTGTTTTTGCTTTACGCAAGCCGCTCCTGCCGCATTATTGCTATTGTCTGACGGCATGGCTTGCGTTGGTTGCTTCGTTTTTTAGTATTATTGGTCTTCACCCCAGCTTCGCACTGGGGTTTTGGCAAAAATGGAAATTACCCCTGCACCACTTTTGCTACGGCCTGCTCAAATCTTGCCATCCCTTCCAGAATATCTGCATCCGGGATCACTAAACTTGGCGCAAAACGTACCACATCGGTACCAGCCATTAACACGAATAATCCGTGTTCGGCGCTCGCTGTCAGGAAATCGCGGGCACGGCCTTTGAATTTTTCGTTGAGTGCCGCACCGAGCAACATACCTTGCCCGCGCACCGCACTAAACACATCATATTTCGAATTAATGCGCGTTAGTTCTTGCCGGAACAGGTGCTCTTTTTGCGTCACAGCAGCTAACACTTCAGGGGTGTTAATGGTGTCAAGCGCAGCTTCAGCTACCGCACAACCCAGCGGATTGCCACCGTAAGTCGAACCGTGAGTACCCACTTTTAAATGGGCGGCAATGGCTGTTGTAGTGAGCATTGCGCCAATTGGAAAACCACCGCCTAAAGATTTGGCGCTGGTCAGAATATCCGGCACCACACCGTAATGCATATAGGCATACAACTGACCGGTCCGGCCAACACCGGTTTGCACTTCATCAAAAATCAGCAATGCCTGATGCTCGTCACACAAATCGCGGACACCCTGAATAAACTCAGCAGTCGCCGGGATAATACCGCCTTCGCCTTGAATGGGCTCCATAATGACTGCGCAGGTATTGGCAGAAATCAGTGCTTTGAGACTATCGAGATTGTTGTATTCAGCATGATGGATGGCGCCTGGTTTTGGACCAAAACCATCAGAGTAAGCCGCTTGACCACCGACGGTCACAGTGAAAAACGTCCGGCCGTGGAAACTTTTACCAAAAGAAATGATGTCTTGTTTATGCTCGCCAAACACGTCCAGCGCATACCGACGAGCCAACTTCAGTGCGCCTTCATTGGCTTCAGCACCTGAGTTCGCAAAATAAACTTTTTCCGCAAAAGTACTGTCGACCAACTTTTTTGCCAGCCGTAATGCTGGTTCGTTGGTCATCACATTGCTTAAGTGCCACAATTTATTGGCTTGAGTCGTCAGTGCATTCACCAGTGCCGGGTGACAGTGGCCTAAACAGTTCACGGCGATGCCGCCGGCAAAATCGACATATTCTCGTTCGTTCTGATCCCAAACTCTGGAGCCCAAACCACGTACCGGAATAAGATTTGCGGGTGCATAGTTTGGCACCATAACTTCATCAAATAACGCACGATTGACAGCAAATTGTTCAGACATTCTGTTCTCCTCAGGCAACTGATATAGGTGGTCGGACGACACACTGTATGACGGCCGGACGCACTCCCGCCGATGTTTTTTTGTTCAGATTGGGATTTATTATTGCAGAATAAAAATCGAAAGTCTTGAGCGAAAACAGGTAAAACCTACGAAAATCAAGGGCTACAGATAGATTTGCAAAACCAATGAATAACTAAGCAGTCGTTGCAGAACAGCTGACAACGCCAGCCGGTAACGCATGCAACCAGCCATTTCGCTTAAGATAAGCCAGTAGCTGATTGCATGAATATGGTAAAAAAAAATGCGGATTATTCTAAATCGAGCTTATCCAGCCGGGTATTTTGCAAAATTTCCAGATAATCTTCGCGTAATTGCACTTCATGACGCCATTGTTGGTCTTCAGCATCGGTCAGTTGTTTCGCTTTTCGCAGTGTTTGAGATTGCGCAAAATATTCAGCTTGATGTAACAAACGGGTCAGTTGATTCGCGCCCTGGAAACTAACACCTTCGGCTAACTGATCTAGGGTGTTTCCTAACGGGATCCGTTTTAACTGCCACTTCGAGACCAAATCAGCACTGATAATCGCAGCAAATTCCTGAAAACAACTGGTTAAAAAACTGGCATCGGCATCCAGACTATCCAATGCGTCGGTTAATACGGTATCTCTGGCGTCTCTGGCTTGTAATAACGCTGCTTGCTTGGTTTGTTGGTAAGTTCTCAAGTACGTTCGGGTCACCACAAAATAACCAAGACTATTAAACAATCCGGCACAAAATGCCACAAATTGATTGTCACCGGTTTCTTCCGCCAATCGCTGCGAAGCAATGGCCACCGCCAAACTATATTCCCAGATGTTCAGTTTAAAACCAGTAAAAGGATCCGTGGAATGCGGTAAACAACGCTTTAAGCCAAACACCGGGATAATTTGCTTTAATGACTCGATACCCACCAAGCCCAGTGCCGTTTTTATCTCTTTAACGTAATTACCACCGGCGGCTTTTTTACGGTAATTCGGCTGATTGACCAGCTTCAGAATATCTTCTTTTAACCAATCAACTTTGCTAACGAGCGCTTCGAGCTGACTGAGCGTGACCGCTCTGGCGCTGAGCGCGTCTAACACCGGTGGAAATCCTTCCGCCAAACTGAACACTGTGCTGGCGACGGTTTCAAATTTACCCAGTTTTAAAAATAACTCTTCAGCCACCTGATCATGCAAATGAGCCTGAGTAAATTCGAGAAACTGTTGTTTGGCCACTTCGTCGGCCTGACGATTCTGTTGTGCCTGTTGTTCAATTGCCAACAAAGTGCGTTTAGTATCAGGTTGATTACCTTTACGAAGAGCGGATTTCACACCAAAACGGGTTTGCTGGGGACTGACTTCAAGCACACAGTCAAAAAACCGCTGCTGTAAAACGACTGCTATCGACATAGGTTACAAACTTCCAAATTCTAATGCTAAAAGCAGTGTGCGTTTTGGCGGTTCAGCTGTCAACCGCAATGGTTTTTGCAACGTTACCAAGGGTTAAAAAGTTTGCCAATAATTGATGGCCTTGTTCCGTTAAGATCGCTTCCGGATGAAATTGCACCCCATGTAACGGTAAAGTCTGGTGCGCCAGTCCCATAATTTCATCCACATGACCATCCTCATCTTCGGTCCAGGCGGTGATCACAAATTCAGAGGGGAGTTGCTCATTCGCCACCACCAATGAATGGTAACGGGTCACACTCAGTGGATTATTCAAACCTTGAAACACCGATTGCCCGGCATGGCGAATCAATGAGTTTTTACCATGCATCACCTGTTTCGCGCGCTGCACTGTTCCGCCAAACGCTTGCGCCATTGCCTGATGACCCAGACAAACACCAAGGATCGGGATTTTCCCGGCAAAATGACGAATGGTCGCCAGTGAAATACCGGCCTGATCCGGACTACAAGGCCCGGGTGAAATCACCAAATAATCAGGCGCCAACTGCGCTATTTCGGCCAGAGAAATATCATCATTGCGCCTGACCATGACTTGCTGACCCAGTTCAGAGAAATACTGAACCAGGTTGTAGGTAAAAGAGTCGTAGTTGTCGATCATTAACAGCATGAATAGTCGGGCCTTGGTAGAACGCCACGGCACAAAAGGCGCCGCCGATTTTGGTTGCGCATTGTAATGGAATACGTTTGGAAAAGTTAGTACTGCAGCTTAGCGAAAGCTACAAGGTATCTGAACTACACATTGCGAAACGCAGTTCAAGGCCGCAGCTTCCAACTATGCTTAATCAACTTCAACAGGTTCACGTGAAGCCGTGTTACGGTTTTGAATCATCGCATTTCAACGACAAGGACAATCTTATGCATACCAGAACCGAACACGACAGTATGGGCGAAATGCAGGTGCCGGATACGGCACTATATCAAGCGCAAACCCAGCGCGCGGTACTTAACTTTGCAATTCGGCCAGAGCCGATGGCTGCTGGCTTTATCCGCGCTTTATTGCTGATCAAACAAGCGGCCGCAACGGCGAATCAACAGCTGGGGTTATTGCCAGACAACATTGCAGCTTCGATTGTGAGTGCTGCAACCTCGCAGCTCAATCAGCTGGATTTAAGTCAGTTTCCGGTGCCGCTCTACCAGACCGGTTCTGGCACCAGCAGCAATATGAATGTGAATGAAGTCCTTGCGAGCCTTGCAACAAAACAACTTGCAGAAAAAGTTCATCCAAACGATCACGTCAACCTGGGACAAAGCAGCAATGACACAATCCCAACAGCAATCAGCGTCAGCACGGCATTGGCACTTCGTCAGCAATTATTGCCGGCTTTACAGCTGCTGCAACAAACGCTGACCCAAAAAAGTAAGCAAATTGGCCATCTTGTTAAAACCGGCCGCACCCACTTAATGGATGCAATGCCGGTTACTTTTGCTGATGTATTGCAGAGCTGGTCTTCACAATTGCAACACGCAGAAACTTTGCTCCATGAGCAGCTTCCCCGTTTACAACAGCTGCCACAAGGTGGCACAGCTGTAGGTTCAGGTGTCAATGCACATCCTGATTTTTCAATGCAATTTTGCCAGCAATTGCAGCAGATGACTGGCGTGTCATTTCAACCGGCGCCGAACCTGTTTTTTCGCATCGGGACACAAGATGTTTCGGTCGCTTGTTCCGGTGCATTAAAGGTATTGGCGGTAGCGCTTATGAAAATAGCCAACGATTTACGCTGGATGAACTCTGGTCCGCTGGCTGGCCTTGGTGAAATAGAGCTTCCTGTGCTGCAACCGGGTTCGTCAATAATGCCAGGCAAAGTGAATCCGGTGATCCCTGAAGCCGTGGCAATGGCTGCTGTGCAGGTCATAGGCTTGGATACGGCCATTGGAATTGCCGGACAATCCGGCAATTTTGAGCTCAATGTTATGCTTCCTCTAATTGGCCAAAATTTATTACAAATGATTGACTTACTAAGTGATAGTTGCCGGGAACTCGCCGAAAAAGCTATCCGGGGTTTTGTGGTGCGTGAAGATGTGATCAGTCAAGCTCTCGCGCTGAATCCGATTCTGGTGACGGCACTCAACCCTCTGATTGGCTACGAAAAAGCGGCGGCAATTGCGAAGCAGGCCTATCAACAAGGCCGGCCGGTACTGGATGTCGCGCTGGAACAAACCGAATACAGCCGGGAACAACTCGGTGTTTGGCTGGATCCCGCGACACTGACCAAAGCCCAGTCGTTGTGAAACACGCATTTTTCTATGATGCTGACGAATGCTTGCCGACCATTTGTCCGGAAAAACAGCCGTTCTTCAGCATTTTGCTGCAGATTAGCAATAAGTTGTTCACAACATATAACCTTCATCGGTATGCTTTCACCTGAAATAAATTGGGTGGAGTTGTTATGTTGCACATCGAAGTTTCCCGTGTCGCCAAAACTTATGGTTCAGTCAAGGCGGTGAAAGACATCAGTTTTACTATTCCTGCTGGACAGATTTTTGCGTTGTTGGGTCCGAATGGCGCCGGTAAATCTTCGCTGATCCGAATGCTGGTCGGCCTGACCATCCCCGATCAGGGACAGATCAAAGTGACATTCAACGGACAACAACATCACAGCTTGCCGGATGGATGCTTCGGCTATCTACCGGAAGACCGTGGCTTATATTTAGATAAAACAGTGTCGGATAATTTGCAGTACATCGGTCAGCTTCGAGGTTTGAGTAAAAACCAAATAACAGCGCAGCTGGACTCCTGGTTACAGCGCCTGGACCTGCTCGATAAACGCAAAGAAAATCTGTCTAAGTTATCTAAAGGTAATCAGCAAAAAGTACAACTGATCAGCTGCCTGATCCATCAACCAGCACTACTTATCCTAGACGAACCATTTTCTGGCTTGGACCCTATCAATCAAGAACATGTGTTGACCATTCTGGCTGAACTTAAAGCCAAAGGGACCACGATCCTATTAAGTGCGCACCAAATGGCGTTGGTTGAACGGCTTGCCGATCAGATGCTGCTGCTAAACAAAGGCCAGGTAGTGGCGCAGGGGAATTTGCAGCAAGTAACGCAGCAGTTGGATCCAACTATCAGTTATCACGTCACTTTTACTTCAGCCATTGATGCACAGCTGCTGAATCACTGCTCGAGTATCAGCCAGTGGCGCGCACCATCAACGGAAAAATTTATCTTGGAAATTCAACCTCATGCCACTGTAAATCAGTTGCTGCAGGAATTAAGTCAGCTCGGCACATTGGCTGATTTCAGTCGTCAACAACCGAGTTTACATGACTTATATCTGGCGGCGGTGCAACAGCACAATCAAGCGCCTCACCAGCCTGCTTCAGAGCACAATGAAGGGGTCGCAGCATGAAGATCTGGACCATTGCTATTTTTGAATTCAAACGGTATTTCAAGTGGAAACAAGAGTTGATTGGCATTGGTTTGATGCTACTCATTTTTACTTTATCGAGTTTATGGCCATTGCTTAAAAACGCGCTGGATAAAGATTACAACGTTGCCATATTGGCTACCAATAGCAGCATGCCTGAACTTGAAGGTTTTAAATTTCAGCGACTCCCGCCTGAAAAAAAAGCTGATGTCGAAGCCGGTATTGGTGAAGTGTGGGATGCCGTGATTGATACCAGCACAACGCCGGTACAATTGCTGGCCAAAGAAAAAGCCAGCTGGCAGGACAAACTAAAAACGACCATGCAAAAGTGGCAACAACAACGGTTAATTGCCGCGCTACCGCTTACTGAAGAACAGCAACAACTAATCGCGAAACTACCTGAGATTCACATTCAGTTCGTCAATGCTGACGGCGGCGCAAAAGATGACAAAGGCCAGAAACTAATTAGCGCTGGTTTATTGTTTTTACTCGGTTTAGGGGTATTTTCCGGGTTTGGTTATATGTTCACAGCCATCACCACCGAAAAACAAAGCCGCGTGACCGAGCAACTTCTTACACTGCTCACACCACAACAATGGATCGATGGAAAAATTCTTGGTATTTCACTGTTTTGCTTAAAGACGATGCTCACCAGCGGCCTGTTTTTCTTTTTGGTTTTGCAGGCGTTGCGCTTACTGGATAACAAACCCATGCAGACGATACCGATGACGGGCTTTGAAGTCTTCAGTGCCCTGCTATTCATTGGTTTGGGATTGTTGCTGGTCAACAGTTTTATGGCGGGATTCGCGGCGACCATTGATGATCCCAATCATTCCAGCAGAAGTATGATGATGTTTTTACCGGCGGCCCCATTGGGTCTGGCTTTTAGTGTAATGGACAATGCCGAAGGTTTAATGATGCAGATTTTAAGCATCTTTCCA
>JAHJNE010000089.1 GCA_018820995.1 Gammaproteobacteria bacterium
ACCACAAAATGATGTTAAACCACTACCAGCAAACTAAAAACATGCTGGTCAGTTATGACGTCAATCCATTGGGTTTCTTCTAATTCTGCCGATGAGCAAAGGGGATTCGCCACCGGTAAAGCGTGCTTGCCTGTGGCGAACTGATACCCCTACAATCGATAGATGCGAAAGTGTTGGCGATGGCGGTAATTGGGGATGGCTGCAAGTTCTGAGGTGATTGTTTCTGCCATGTCGTCGGCGACCGATCCGAGGCAGGCTGTCGCCGAATTAGCGGCACAGCTACTGCCGGCAACGCCCGGTTTTGTGCTGTTCTTCTGCTCGGCAGAATATGATTTGGCTGCGTTGGAACAAGCATTCGCCGAGTATTTTTGCGGTGTGCAGCTGGCCGGTTGTACCACAGCCGGTGAAATTACTCCCCGGGGTTATGATCAAGGCACCTTGTGTGCTCTTGGCTTCAGTGCTTCGGCTTTTACCGTCAATGTTGCCTGCATCCGGCAGCTGGCGGTTTTCGATTTATTGCAAGCACAGCAACTGGTTGATGGCTTGCTGGCACAAAGCCACCACAGCGGCATCGCGCCGCAGGCCAAACCCTTTGTGTTAACTTTTCTGGATGGTTTGTCATCGCAAGAAGAAATGGTGTTGTTGGCGTTAGAAACTGCGCTTGGCAGCATCGCGCATTTCGGCGGCTCAGCCGGCGATGACAATCAACTCACCGGCACTCATATATTCGCCGATGGCCGCTTTTATCAAGGCGCTGCGGTGGTCATCATGTTGCATACGCCGCTGGCATTTGAGGTATTCAGCACCCATCACGTGAAGGCGTTGCAAGACAAATTAGTCGTGACCGCAGCGACTACCGATATGCGCACAGTGCTGGAATTGAATGCAGAACCAGCTGCTTTAGCCTACGCCGCGGCGGTGGGGGTGGACGTTGCTGATCTGAATGCAACCGTGTTTGCGCTGCATCCACTGGCGGTGAAAATTGGCGCTGAATATTATGTACGGTCGATTCAGCGCGTGAATGCCGATGGCAGTCTGACCTTTTATTGTGCGGTTGGACAAGGCGCCGTACTGACCACCATGCAACCGCAGCCCATTTTACCGGACTTACAACAACGTTTTAGCGAGATTGAACAGCGGATTGGTGAGCCGTTGATCACAATCGGCTGCGATTGTGTATTGCGACGGCTGGAAAGCGCTGAGCGCGACACCTTAAATGAATCCTCGGCTTTTTTCCGCCAACATCGGGTGCTTGGTCTTAATACCTATGGCGAACATTATCAGGGCGTTCATCTGAACCAGACATTCACCGGTGTGGTGATTGCGCGGCAGATACCCGAAACGAGCAAAACGCCACCAACGCAAACAGGCACCGCATGACCGGGTCTTTCGATCCGGCAAACTTGCCGCCCTCAGTGCCGCAATCAGCACCGACATCAGTGTCGCAAGAGAGTGACGAGCAGCGCATTGCGGACCTTGAATGTGCGCTGCAACAACAGCAAATAAAAATTCAGCAGCAAGCGGCGCAGCTACAAAAGCTGACGAAGATCAATCATGCGTTAATTGAGCGGGTCGAAGCAGGTCATGCTGCAACACATTCCGGGCCACAAGCGCCTTATGCGGCGTTTCAGCATGCCGCGGTGCTGGCGGAACAAGTGCGGGAGCGGACCGCAGAATTATCCCGCGCTTATGACGACTTGCGTCGTTCGATGTTGTATTCGGAAAGTCTGCAACAAAGCGAACGCTGGATCCGCACTATTACCGACCATGTGCCGGCGATGATTGCTTATCTGTCAGCGGCGGGCATTTACCTTTTTACCAATCGCGGTTATGACGACTTTTATGGTGTCGCGCCAGGCAGTTTACTGCATCAGTCGCTGGACGCCGCACATGGTCCGACGGGCGCTGCCCGGTTGCAGCCTTATGTCGCGCAGGCACTTTCCGGTGACACGGCGATTTTTGAAATTGACGAGCAAAATGCCGCTGGCGAGCTACGTCATTTACTAAAAACCTATGTGCCGCATCGCGACGAAAGCCAGCAGATCTGTGGTTTTTTTGTATTAAATCGCGATATTACCGATCGCAAGCGCACTTCAGAAGCCTTGCGACAAGCTAATTTGCATTTGGAGCAGCGGGTAGCAAAGCGCACCGAGGCATTGCAAACGCTGAATCAACAGTTGCGGCAAGCGACAGTGCAAGCGCAGCAAGCCAATCAGTCAAAAAGTCAGTTTTTGGCCGCTGTCAGTCATGATGTATTGCAACCGCTGAATGCCGCGCGGTTGTTTAACGGCGCTTTGCTGGAGCATCCGCTCAGCGAACAAACGTTGCCATTGGCGCACGCCGCAGGCCGGGCGCTTGATGATGTCGGTGATTTATTACGCACCCTCGTTGATTTATCCAAACTGGAAGCGGGCCAGCTGCAACCTGAGCTTACCGTCGTCGATGTAGCGCTGTTGCTACAGGACTTAGCCAGTGAATATACACATTTGGCACAAACGAAAAATATCCGGTTTCGGTTTGTGCCGGTGACGGCCCGGGTGCAAACCGATGCGGCCTGGCTGGTACGGATCTTACGTAATCTGCTTACCAACGCCCTGCGTTATACCCAGCAAGGCGGTACTGTGCTATTCGGTTGTCGCCGCCGTGGCTCCCTGCTGGAAATCCAAGTGCTCGACACGGGTGTTGGTATTGCCGAAGCCGATTTAACAGTTATTTTTCAACAGTTTCAGCGGTTACCGCAGACAATACCAACAGAAGCAGGCTTGGGGCTTGGCTTGTCGATTGTGGAGCGGCTTTGTCACTTATTGCAGCATCCGTTACTCGTGCGCTCAGAGCCTGGGCGAGGGTCAGTTTTTGCTCTGAAGCTGCCTTTGTCAGCATCACAATTGCCAGCAACCATGCCTGTGATAGCGAATGATGATAGCCGGAGCGCGCAGGTATGGGTGATCGATAATGACGTCACCATCTGTCAGGCCATGGCGACGTTATTAACCAGTTGGGGTTATCGGGTGCACACGGGAGGCACAGCACAAGCATTTGTGGAGGCGCCGCCTCCTGATTTATTGATTGTCGATTATCATCTTGCCGACGGTTTGACTGGCACCGAGCTGTTGGAAAGCTGGCGCGCGCAAGGGTTGTTGGTTGGGGTGCCAGTATTAATGATCACCGCCAATAGTCAGCAGGATCTGGCGCAGGCACTGCAAAAACAGGGTTTGCAGCTGTTGTATAAGCCGGTACGACCGATGCAGCTTAAATCGATGTTACGGTTTTTACTGGCGGAGAGACCCGAAACTGAAATGGCATCAACAAAAGCGCCGGCCAATAAAGTTTGAGCCAGGGCACGCTCGGATCGTTGCTGTGCTAAGAGTAACGGCTAAAATCAATATCCCGTGCCGCTAAAATTGCCTGCACCCGACTGCTAACACCAAGTTTACCCAGCACTGCCGAAACATGGGCTTTCACTGTGGTTTCGGCAATGCATAAAGCGTCGGCTATTTGTTTATTGGTTTCGCCGGTGACCATCCGTTGCAGAACTTTTAATTGTTTCTTAGTCAAACCGCCC
>JAHJNE010000660.1 GCA_018820995.1 Gammaproteobacteria bacterium
CGACAAACTGATCGAGTCTGGACAGGTGAAAGTGAACGGTCAGATCGCTTTGGTTGGTACCAAAGTATCGGCGGAAGACAACGTCGAAGTTGCCGGCAAGCCTTTAAAAAACAAACCACGTCGTGTCTATCTCGCTTACCACAAACCGGTTGGCATTACCTGTACCACCGAGCTGCAAATTAAAGGCAATATTGTTGATGCGGTGAATTATCCAGAGCGGATCTTCCCGATTGGCCGTTTGGATAAAGAATCTGAAGGGCTGATTTTCCTGACTAATGATGGAGATATCGTCAATAAAATTTTGCGTGCCGGCAATGCGCACGACAAAGAATATGTTGTCACTGTCGATAAGCCGATCCATGACGGTTTTATCAAAAAAATGGCGGCTGGCGTGCCAATCCTGGAAACTATTACCTTGCCATGTCAGGTGACCCAAAAGTCCCGCCACACTTTCACCATTGTGTTGCGTCAGGGCTTAAACCGCCAAATTCGCCGCATGACTGAATATCTTGGGTTTAATGTCACGAAGTTAAAACGGGTTCGGATCATGAATGTCCGTTTGGCGGGGCTGAATGTGGGCCAGTGGCGTGAACTCACGGCTGAGGAAATGAGTGCATTAGAGACGATGTTGCTGACGTCGAGTAAAACGGAAGAAGCCTCGCACTTAAGCAACGCATTATTTGCCCTGCAACCGGATGAAGAATAAGTCGGTCGGATCAGCCGCCGAATTCGCATGGCAGGGCGAGCGTCGATTATTTTTAGGTATCCTGCCCGATAGTCATAATGCCCGGCAACTCTCTTCATTGCTACCGCAGATCCCGCCGCCGGCGAAACCTGTCGCGGTAGAAAATTTACATCTGACATTATTATTTTTAGGGCAAAGCACGGCCCGGCAAGCGCAGCAATTGTGCGATGCGCTCAGTCAGTTGTCTTTGCCTGCGTTTTCTGTCGTGTTAGATCAGTGGCAGCTGTGGCCTAGCCCCGCAGTATTGTGTCTGGCAGGTGAAGTGGCAGACCCAGGCTTGTCAGAGCTTTATCTGCAGTTATTGTGCTGTGCCGCGGCTGTTGGTTTTGCGCCACCACAACATCGTTTGAAGCCGCACATCACGCTCGCAAGGCGTAGTAAAACCTTGCCTGCCATGCCCTCGATGCAGCTGCAATTGGCTGGGTCAACATTGGTTTTGTTTCACAGTGCATCAACGGGGCAAGGCGTCAGTTACCGGCCACTGTGGCAATTGGCGCTGACACAGTGCTGATGTGACCATTGCGAAAAAGATGCGGCCAACCAAGCAGCCGCATCATCAAAGTCCAGCATTTTTTGTTACAGCAGGTAACTTAAGTGCTGATGAAACCGCACCGTGAAGTCTTGTTTTTCTTTATTAAGTTCAAGCTGTTGTGCCAATGTTCGCAAGCTTTGCTCAACCTGATTCATAAAACGACCATAGCCAAATTCGGTATTGTCATCTTGTCCTGCAACCAACAACAGATGTGCGGTGTCGACCAGCTGATCAGCATGCCATTGACTGAAGACCTGAGCCTGAGGTGACGTTGTATCAAAGCTTAACATCGTTAGTTCCGGACTTTGTTTTGGCTTGTCCAACTGCCTATTGCGCACCAACGGCGTGGATCCATCGGCAATCATCGCTAATCTTGTCAGGTGTTGCGCTGTGGCGCAGCTGACAAAGTGCTGCTCAAGGTTCTGATAAAGCGCGGCGTAATTTCCTTCGCCTTCGGGCAACAACCGCTGCTTCAATTCACGGCACAGTGGTAAACTCACTGCGGCGTAGCTCATGGTGTGATGATCTGCCGGAATGGCGGTGCCTCTGGCCAGATAACGGGTTGGAAGCGAACGCAGTTTGTAGCCAAAACTACTGTCGCAGCCTTTGGCTCGGGCAAATAAGTCGTAAGACAAATGCTGGTGATCACGAATTTTTAATGTGATATCAGGCTGTGGCAGTAAGGCTTGAAAGTCCAGCATCACCTGCCGCACTCTGCCGTGGAACTCTGCTGCTTTATTGCGGATTTCATCACCGGTGGCCAAACACAATAAACTAATTTTGCGGGCACGGTAGTGGCTGTTAGACCAGCAATGCTGGGCTTCGTGATAGGCCGGATTATAAAAAAATAACATTTGATCGGCGGTCTGGAAACAAAAGGCTTCGGTATGGAAGCGCACCACTGGTGTTTTATCATTGGCAATAAAGTGCACGTTTTTCAGGCCCGCGGCGTCGGTCAGTTTAAAAAATAACTGACTCAGTTGTCGGTAACAGCTGTTTTCATCAGGAAAACAAGCAAAAAAGGCCTGACTAAGTTGAAATTCTGCCAGCATATACTGACTGTCTTTGGCGGTATCAGGGATATACACTTTATGCTGAGTACTAAAGGCCATCACGGTTCCTTAATCAAGGTGGGTATGCTGGCTATTGTAAGGGGGGTGGCTGAGCGGTACTTTGTTCCAGCGCAAGCTTTTGGTTCGATCTTCCGCTCTAAGTGATGGGCAATAACTCCCAAAAATGTCTGTGAAACATCGTGTTACTTTCAGTAACATTTCTAGCGAGCCAGCGACTGTGCAAAGCATAACCAGACCTGTTAGTCTGGTTAACAATTGTGCTTAGTGTGATATCTCCAATGCAATGATTGTTTTGCAAGGCACTGGGATGTCTTTTGCTCCACCTCAACACCGGATTTAACGATGAATAAAAAAGTGATCAAAATCGCTGTTCCAGTATTAATAGTTGTCATTGCTATTGTTGTCGCATTCGCGCTGAGTAAAGCTCGCAAGCCACCTGAAAAAGTCTCCGAAGCCAAGGCTGCCATTCTGGTCGAAGTAAAACCGGTGACGCGCCAGGATGTGGTGTACCAGATTGAATCACAAGGTGCCGTGACGCCTAAAACGGAAACCAGTCTGGTCTCTGAGGTGAATGGTCGGATTGTCAAAGTTTCAGATGACTTTGTCGAAGGTGGATTTTTTAACGCAGGTGATGTGTTGGTGCAGGTTGAGCCCGCTGATTATCAAACTGGCGTGAAAGCTTCAGAAGCTGCATTGGCAAATGCGCAGGCCGCTCTGGAAGAAGAAAAAGCCCGGGTGAAAGTTGCCGAAGAAGATTGGCGTTCTTTTCAGGCAGGTACGGCGCCACAGCTTGGCTTACGTCGGCCGCAATTGGCCAGCGCTCTGGCAAAAGTACGCTCTGCTGAAGCCGATTTAGAACGCGCCAAACGCGATTTAGCACGTACAGAAATTCGCGCGCCTTATGCTGGGATCGTGAAAAATCGCACCGTAGATTTGGGCCAGTTTGTCAGCCGTGGTACCACTATCGGCATGATTTACGGCACTGATATTGCCGAAGTCCGTTTGCCATTAACTGACAACGATTTAGCTTACCTCGACTTGCCCGCGCCAAATCAGACGGGTGCAAAACCAGCCGTGGTATTAGAAGCCATAGTCGCAGGTCAGACTTTGCGTTGGCCGGCAGAACTGGCCCGGACTGAAGGGGTTCTGGATGAACGTAGCCGGGTGATTTATGCCGTGGCAGAGGTGGTTGACCCTTATCAATTGGCATCGAATACCCGGGCACCACTGCGTTTCGGCCGTTTTGTCCAGGCAAAAATTGTTGGCCGTACCGCTTCTCAAGTTGTCGTAGTGCCTCGTTATTTATTACGTCCGGCTGACCAGCTGCTGGTCATCGACGCGACGAACAAACTGCAGTTCCGTCAGGTGAAGATCGACCGTTCGGATGAAAAACAAGCCTTTATCCAAGATGGTTTTGAGGCTGGTGATCAGATCCTGTATTCACCAGTGACCAATCCAATGCCAGGGTTAGCTGTGCGAATCAATGGTGCCGAAAAAACCAAAACGAACAGCAACGAGCAAAAAGCCGACGAAGCAACAACGAGTGACGCTGTCACTGCGAATAAAGCCGCCGACGGGGTGAACTAAGATGAATCGCGATGAAGGTATTTTAGGCTGGTTTGCCCGCAACAGTGTCGCCTCCAACTTAATGATGGTGGTGCTGTTGTTGGCAGGTCTGGCGTCAGCGCTGACGATCAAAAAGCAGGCTTTTCCAGAAATTCAGCTCGAGCAGGTGAATATTCGGGTGCCTTATTTAGGCGCCGCACCGCAAGAAGTTGAATCCGGTGTTATCGATAAAATCGAAGAAAGTCTGCGTGGCGTGAATGGTATTAAGCGTATTCGTTCGACAGCCGTGGAAGGGATGGCCACCATTCAGGCAGAAATTACCAATGGGTACGACATTGCGGAAGTAATGGAGGAAATTAAAACCCAGGTCAATTCAATTTCGTCCTTACCCGAGCAAACCGAAAAACCGGTGGTGTTTCGCATTCGTTTCCAAAGTAATGTCATTTGGTTATCGCTGCATGGAGATTTGGCCGAAGGCAGCTTAAAGGAACTAGCTAAAGATGTTCGTGACGAACTGAAAGCCAAGCCAGGCGTGAGTAAAGTAGACGTCATTGCAACCCGACCTTATGAAATCGCCATTGAACTGTCCGAGAATAAACTCAAAGAGTACGGCCTGACCTTTGAGCAAGTGGTCAGTGCCATTCGTGGTAGCTCGGTGGATTTACCTGGTGGTTCGATCCGCTCGGAAAGTGGCAATATTTTATTGCGTACCAAAGGCCAAGCTTACAGTTTTGACGATTTTGCCAATATCGTTCTGCTCAAATTTGACGATGGCAGCAAATTATTGGTCGGCGACATTGCCGTCGTCACCGATGGTTTTATCGAACGTGAGCGTTTGGCTACTTTTGACGGCAAAAACTCGGTGTCAATTCGCGTCGACGCTGTTGGCGAAGACAATACCTTAAAAATTGCTGAAACCGTGCGCAATTATGTCGCACAGAAAAAGAAAGAGTTGCCAGCGACGGTGACGTTGGATCATTGGGGGGACAGTAGTTATTACCTGCAAGGCCGACTCGATTTAATGACTGACAACATGCTAATGGGCTCATTTTTGGTGTTGCTGGCGCTGACACTATTCTTGGAGTTTCGGATCGCATTTTGGGTGATGGTCGGGATCCCGGTCTGTTTCCTCGGTGCCATCGCTCTGTTACCGCTGCCATGGTTTGATGTCTCCATCAATATGATCAGTTTGTTTGGCTTTATCCTGGTGCTCGGTATCGTGGTCGACGATGCGATTATCATCGGCGAAAGTGCGTACAGTGAAATTGAAAAACATGGTAAATCAGCCGAGTCGGTGATCGCTGGCGCGAAAAAAGTCGCGATGCCGGCAACTTTTGGCGTATTGACGACGATAGCGGCTTTTGTTCCGATGTTGATGGTGAGCGGGCCAATGTCTGCTATCTGGGGCTCGATTGCCTGGGTGGTGGTGATTTGTCTGGCGTTGTCGATTGTTGAGTCAAAATTTATTTTACCTGCCCATATTATCAATATGGACACCAAGCCTTGGGATCCAAATCGTCATGGTGTGTTTTATGCCAGCGGCCGCGCCATCAGTAATGGTCTGAAAAAAGTGCGTGAAGCGGTATCAGCGTGGCTCAATCGTTATATTCAGCAGCGTTACAAGCCGTTTGTCGAGCGTTGTATAGAACATCGTTACATCACAATGACCAGCTTTTTGGGGATGTTGATCTTGATGATTGGGTTGATGTCTGGCGGCTTTGTGCGTTGGGTGTTTTTCCCGGATCTGCCAAGCGACTTTATTCAAGCCAATGTCCAAATGGAAGAAGGAGCTTCGAATAAGGCTACTGTGCTGGCAATGACCCAAATAGAAGACGCTTTAACCCGTGCCAATGACAAAATGCGTGAAACTGAACATGAAGATGTGGTGAAACACCGCTTGATGTTCCTCAATAGTGATACTGCCGGTCAAATTGTGGTTGAACTGGAAAAAAGTGAAGGCCGTGAAATTGATGGTTTTGAAATTGCGCGCCGTTGGCGGGAAGAGATCCCGGAAATTCCAGGCTTAAAGTCGTTCAAGATTAATAGTAGCGCCGGCGGGACCGGTGGTTCTGATATTTCGTTCCAGCTGCGCGGTAATGATCTGAATCAGCTGCAAGCGGCAACCCGTGAGCTAAAAACTGCATTGGCTGGTTACACCGGTGTTTACGATATTGAAGACAACTTACTTGGTGGCAACGATGAAATTGTGTTGCAGTTAAAGCCAGAAGCCAATGTGTTGGGAATTACTTTACAAACACTGGCGCAACAAGTCCGATTTGGTTTTTATGGTGCTGAAGCGCAACGGGTACAGCGCGATGGTGAAGAAGTAAAAGTGATGGTGCGCTACCCTCGTGATGAACGTTCTTCCATCGGTAACCTTGAAAACATGCGGATCCGCACCAGCAGTGGTGGGGTTGTGCCATTTTCTCAGGTCGCAAGCTATACCTTGCAACCGAGCTATAGCGCTATTAATCGGGTGAATGGCATTCGTGCGGTTTCAATTAGTGCCGCTGCGGATAAAGCGTTGATTGAACCTTCAAAGGTAGTCAAAGAAGTCCGCGAAAAAACTTTGGTTGAACTCAGTGCCAAATACCCTGGCATTACTTCAGAGCTGGAAGGCAACACCCAGGATGAAGCTGATGCGATGGTCGATTTAGCCAAAGCGGCGGTGTTTGCGCTGTTTTGCATCTACGGATTGATGGCGATCCCATTAAAGTCATACAGTCAGCCGCTGATCATTATGAGTGTGATCCCATTTGGTTTGGTCGGTGCTGTGATTGGTCATATGGTGCTGGGATTAAGCATGAGCATTATGTCAGTGTTTGGCTTAGTCGCACTAGCGGGGGTGGTGGTCAACGATAGTTTAATTATGGTCGACTTTGTCAACCGCGCCCGTGAAGAAGGCATCACCGTCAAAAAAGCTGTTGTTGATGCAGGTACCCAGCGGTTCCGGGCGATATTACTGACGTCACTGACCACATTTGTCGGTTTAGCGCCTATTGTGTTGGAGCGCAGCCTGCAAGCCAAAGTGGTGGTGCCGATGGCGGTATCTCTCGCCTTTGGTATTTTGTTTGCCACCGTCATTACCTTAGTATTGATCCCGGCACTTTATGTCATTCTGGATGATTTTAAAGGGCTGTTTCGCAGCAAACAACCGGCAGCAGGAAAAACCACTGTTGCTGAATAAGCAGCAGTGGTAACAGTACAAGCAAAAACAGGAGTGATGACCGTGGATAAGCAGTTATTTATGCAACAAGCGAAAAGCCAGTTTTTGCAGATTTTTCAAAAGAGTAAAGCAAGCCAGGTAGTCACGGTAGAAAAACACCGCACTGAAGGCTTTTTATATGCTGGAGAGCTATTGGGGCTGACCGATAAAAACGAATTGCAACAACTGATGGAACAAGCACATCTGGAAGTGTTTGGTTATCCGCTGCAAGATCGTTCGGCCGGCTATCAGCAGCAACGAAAAGCGGCTTTATCGCAAGGGCAATTTCAATATTTTGATGAGCCGGCAATTAACCGTCGTGTCTGAAAGATGAAAAAAGCGAACCGCAGTCTGTACTGCGGTTCGCCCTTCATTAAGGTTTGAATCGTTTATTTTTAGTGTAACTTCAAGCGTGGTCGAATGATTTTATTGATCCGGCCGATCACTGAAATCATCATTGTTCGCCACCAACCATGCAAAGCAACCTGATGCATCCGATAGAGCGAAATATAAGCGAGGCGGGCAATCCGGCCTTCAATCATCATCGCGCCCCCCACCAGATTCCCCATTAAACTGCCAACAGTTCCAAAACGGCTGAGTGAAATCAGTGAGCCATGGTCGTGGTAATGATAACTTTGCTGTGGTTTACCATGAATAGCCGCAATCAGATTTTTGGCGACAACACTGGCCATTTGATGTGCGGATTGCGCTCTTGGTGGCACCCATTTGTTGTCTGGTAATGGGCAACCGGCACAATCGCCAATGACATAAATCTGGCTGTCACGGGTTGTCTGTAGCGTTGGCAACACCAGCAATTGATTGATGCGGTTATTTTCAAGCCCCGCTAAGTCTTTTAAGAAGTCCGGCGCTTTAATTCCTGCAGCCCAGACCATCAACTCAGAGGATAAATGTTCATCACCCAGTTGCAGGCCATGTTCATCGGCTGCGGTCACTTTGGTCGATACCCGCACGTCGACGCCAAGCTTTACCAGCTCTTTATGTGCAGCCGCTGCAATACGTTCCGGTAAAGCTGGCAAAATCCGTGGACCGGCTTCAATCACACTGATTTTTAAGCGATCGCGTTTCATATCGCTAAAGCCATATAAATTCAGCTCAGCAGCGGCGTGATGTAATTCAGCGGCGAGTTCTACACCAGTGGCACCAGCCCCGACAATGGCAATATTTAGATTGTCTTTTGGGTGGCCAGGAGAATTTAGTTTTAAATAAGCTTCTAACAGGCGGCGATGAAAGCGATTGGCCTGTGAGGGACTGTCCAAAAAGATGCAGTTTTCTGGGACGCCCGGCGTGCCAAAATGATTCGATACGCTGCCAATCGCCAGTACCAGATAGTCGTAACTCAAGCGGCGCTCGGATAAAATCTCTTCGCCATTCTCGTCAAATAACGGGGCCAAAACGACTTGCCGTTGGTCCCGATCAAGCCCGGACATAGTGCCGAGCTGAAAATCAAAGCCATGGGCTCTGGCATGTGCCCGATAGGTGACCTGATCGATATCAACATCAAGTGTGCCAGTGGCCACTTCATGCAACAAAGGTTTCCAGATATGAGTTGGATTGCGGTCGACTAGGGTGATGTCCGCTTTGGCTTTTCGTCCGAGTTTATTACCTAAACGGGTTGCCAGTTCCAGACCACCGGCGCCACCGCCGATAACAATGATTCTTGCACGTGCCATCTGTTGTTACTCTTTTAAATTTCGAAGTCGGTAGTTTTCAAAGTTATACCCAAAATCATTGAAGATTCGGATAGGCCACGGTGGAACCGCGGCAACTAAACGAGCCTGGAGCGCCAGCCCGACCCAGGAGCATCGCAGTCTATGTGACTGGCCGCGCTGGCGTTCCAGTCGGACTGACGATTCAGCGAGTGAAGGCGGCTAACAACTCGAATCTTCAAAGATGATGGGTATAAAAAAAGCCGGCAACTAGGCCGGCTTCGGATTAACTATTTTTTTGTCGTTTCATCGAGTCGAAGAACTCATCGTTTGTTTTAGTCATTTGCAAACGGTCAATCAGGAATTCCATGCAATCTGTTTCATCCATTGGGTGGAGAATTTTGCGTAAGATCCACATTTTTTGCAGTTCTTCCGCTGATGCCAGTAATTCTTCACGACGGGTGCCTGAACGGTTAAAGTCGATGGCAGGGAACACGCGACGTTCGGCGATTTTACGTGAAAGGTGCAGTTCCATGTTACCGGTACCTTTAAACTCTTCGTAAATCACTTCATCCATTTTTGAACCGGTATCGACAAGTGCAGTTGCGATGATGGTTAAGCTGCCACCTTCTTCAACGTTACGTGCCGCACCAAAAAAGCGTTTTGGTTTGTGTAGCGCATTGGCATCCACACCGCCGGTCAGTACTTTGCCTGAACTTGGAATGACGGTGTTATAAGCACGGGCTAAACGGGTGATTGAGTCGAGCAGAATGATCACGTCCTTTTTGTGCTCAACTAAACGTTTGGCCTTTTCAATTACCATTTCAGCAACTTGCACGTGGCGGCTGGCTGGCTCGTCAAAGGTAGAAGCTACAACTTCACCTTTCACCATCCGTTGCATCTCGGTCACTTCTTCCGGACGTTCATCAATCAGTAACACCATCAACACACATTCTGGATAATTGGCAGCAATCGACTGGGCGATATTTTGCAACAGAATGGTTTTACCGGCTTTTGGCGGTGCGACAATCAAACCACGTTGGCCGCGGCCAATCGGAGAGGCTAAGTCGAGTACGCGAGCCGTGATATCTTCTTTACTACCGTTACCACGTTCCATCCGCAGCCGCGAATTGGCATGCAGTGGTGTTAAGTTTTCAAATAAAATTTTATTACGGGCTTGCTCTGGGCGGCCGAAGTTAACTTCGTTCACTTTAAGCAGGGCAAAATAACGTTCGCCTTCTTTGGGCGGACGAATTAAGCCAGAAATACTGTCGCCGGTGCGTAAGTTAAAGCGGCGGATTTGGCTTGGTGAGACGTAAATATCGTCTGGTCCGGCCAAGTAGGAACTGTCAGAAGAACGTAGGAAGCCAAATCCGTCGGCCAGGATTTCGACGACACCGTCACCAAAAATCTCTTCGCCATTTTTGGCGTGAGATTTCAAAATGGCGAAAATGATATCTTGCTTACGCAGACGGGCCATGTTCTCCAGGCCCATGGTTTCAGCTAGATCAACCAACTCGTTAATCGGCTTCAGCTTCAGTTCGGTTAAATGCATATTGATGGGTTCTTGTGTATCAAAACAGAAAGATAGCTTTTCGCTGAGCAATTGGTTTTCAGAAATGAATTAGTCAACGAGCAAGCGGGTTATTAGAGAAGTTGCTGAGCTACACCATAGCAGGATAAGTTTTGGTCGTCCAGCGGCAGTCAGAAAAAAGGCGTACAAAAATACGCCTCTTAAACACCTGTGAACCAACGATATAAATCAGATATTGGAATCGAGGAATTCTTTTAACTGAGTTTTTGATAACGCGCCCACTTTAGTTGCAGCAACCTGACCGTTTTTGAACAACAGCAAAGTTGGAATGCCACGGATACCAAATTTTGGCGGCGTCGCTGGGTTGTGGTCAATATTCACTTTTGCAACAGTGACTTTGCCTGCATATTCCAGCGCTACATCAGCCAGAATGGGCGCGATCATTTTGCAAGGACCACACCATTCAGCCCAAAAATCGACTAACACTGGTGCGTCAGCTTTTAATACGTCAGCCTCAAAGCTGTCATCAGAAACCTGTAAAATATGTTCGCTCATTGTACTCTCCGATAGCGCTGGGCAGGGTTACTGCATAATTCAGCTGTTTTAGGGTGCAAACTTCATCCTTGAAGTTCCGGGGGTGTTGGCCGTCTTCGTTCACCCAAGTCACATAGTCAACTATGCTCCTTGGGATTCATTCAGTTGCCGCCTACCCAGAACTGCAATGATTTTGGGTTCTACCAAACTGTTGTTTGAACCAGTGAAAAATCTGGTATCAATTTTATCCTGACTGTTCCTTATTGCAAGCGTAACGGTTATGCTAAGCCGGTATGAATAAA
>JAHJNE010000661.1 GCA_018820995.1 Gammaproteobacteria bacterium
GCATCAATCAGCACTAAATCGCCATCTTTGAGCTGCGCGTTATTGTCGGTGTAATGCAAAATACAGCCGTTTTCACCACCACCGACAATAGTGTTATAACCACATTCACGGGCACCTTGCATCGCAAAATGGTGGCGAATGGTGGCTTCTAACTGATATTCCCACAGCCCTGCTTTACAGACTTGCATCGCCTTGGCATGCGCTTGGGCACTGATAAGCCCAGCTTCGCGCATGATTGCCACTTCAGCTTCGTCTTTAAATAACCGAAGTTCGGCAATGATTGGGCGTAAATCCAGTATTTGCGTTGGTGCGGCATAACCTCGTTTGGGGTATTTACGTAAGGTCGCCAATGTTTGATTCACCAGCTGATCAAATTCGCTATAAGTGCCTTGTGCGACAACCAAAGTAGCTTTTTGATTTAATGCATTCAGCAGTTCACTATCCAACACAGAATTGGTAATCGCCGGAATCCCAAACTGAATTGCGGCTTGTTCAGCACCAAATCTACGGCCTTGCCAAATTTCTGCTAGTTCATCTTTCGCCCGGCACAACAGTAATTCGTTGATTTCACCCGAAGCTGATTTTTGAATGATCAGTAACGCCTCCGGCTCAGGAAAACCGGTTAAATAGGTGAAGTCACTGTCCTGACGAAAGGCAAACTCGGTATCCCGGCTACGGGTTATTTCCGTTGCCGACGGTACTAACAACACTGAGTTTAAAGGTAGAGCAGCCGCTAAACGCGCGCGGCGGGACGCAAAATGTGCAACTGACATCATGAACTCCGAACTAAAAAATGGCTGCCATTAAATTGCATGCAGCTTAATGCAAAGTCTTAGGGGCCACTTCGCTGATAGTAAATTTCTGGCCGACTTCATTAAAGCAGGTCAACACCATCAGTCTCACATGTTCCAACACCAGATAATAAGACTCTTCATTTTCCGCTTCACTGGCATCATCTTCGGTATAAATATCGATATGGGTGATTTCTGATAACTGTTCAATCGCATCACGCACGTCAACCGAGACCAGTGATAAATCGGTCTGTTGAATGGCAAAACCAACTAAAAAAGCCTGCGTCCATTCCACCAGAGCTTCCAGCCGTTCCGGCATCGCATCATCGTCCGTTGGCACTAATAATTGCAGACTGTAGTCCTCTTCGGTCAGTTGTCTGGCCGTTTCGCCAATTAATTGCTCTATGTTCGCTTTTAATTGTGCATTCAGCGCCTGTCCGTCGTTTAAGAAGTCGTACAATACTGGTAAAATCGTGCCGGAATCAGCCGGAACACCGGCACTGAGCATGCCAGCTATCAAACCGTGTAACTCGGCAGCTGACGCCATCACCGAATTTTGATCAAGTTGACTGGTCCAGTGATCGTAGTTAAGCAGTTGAGAATTCATTGAAGGTAGCCATGACAGTAAACATGGACACTATGCTATCACCAGTGCCCGACAGCGCCAAGTCAACTGCTGCTCTCCGGCTAAACCTGAACCTCATTTGTTGCACAGTTATAGGATTATATGTACCCGAAAAAGCAAAACCCTGAACCACAACCCGCCAAACCAAAACAAAAACAACTCACGGTTTCAGTGTTGGGTCGCCATATGAAAATTGCCTGCCCAGCCGGTCAGGAAGAAAAGCTGCAAAATGCGATGTTGGAACTGGAGGAACGGGTTGGCAAAACCCGATATCAGCCAGGTGTGCATGGCGCTGAAGATGTATTACTGATGATTGCTTTAAATTTATGCAATGAGTTGCTGGATCTGAAAAAGAACGCAGAATAAGGGTTCCAGCCGCTTATTCCGGTGATATACTGAATGTGTTCTCTGGGTTGTTTGTGATCAAGCTGATGTCCCCGAGCCGATAATTGTTTATACATAGGAATTCTTTTCCAGCACTATTGTGCAAGCCCGGCTCGTACCGGGAAGCCTGCGGTGCTGATCTGACTTCCGCCTTGAACCTATGGTTCGAGGCTAACGTTTGACACGGCAACCTCGAGAACACCTTCCCGCTTTACCTTTGCGTTATTCTGCTGTTTTTCCAACACTTATGTTTGCATCACTTATTTAAGTTATCGCTCTCCAACGATGAAATCATTGTGTTTATCCTATTATCACCAAAGGCTGCGGTGTGATAACTTAGGAAGAAATAGGTCTTCACGGCTGTCTCTGCGCCACTGTCGAAGATGAAAAAACACTGAAACGATACTTGAAGTTGAAGGAACTCTCCATTGCAAGATCATACCGCCTTTCGAAATCAGCTACGCCAACTCGTCAGGCAACGTCGGCAAAACCTCAGTCCCGAACAACAACAATTGGCGGCAGAAGCCTTAGTGCAACAATTTACCGTGCAGCCGCAGCTCGCAGCCCTGCAACATATTGCGCTTTATCTTTCGAACGATGGTGAATTGGACACAGCGCCATTAATCCAGTTTTTATGGCAACAAGGCAAATCGGTTTATTTACCGATCCTGCATCCTTATAAAGCTGGTTTTTTAGTCTTCCAGCAATACCGCATCGATACCCCGATGACCTTTAACAAATTTGGTATCGCCGAGCCCGAATTGGATCCAACCCAACTTAAGGCCATGTCTGAAATCGAATTGATCGGATTACCGCTGGTTGCCTTTGATCAACAAGGCAATCGAATGGGCATGGGCGGTGGTTTTTATGATCGGACTTTGGCCAATGCGGTGTTTTGTCAGCCACCACCTTTATTGGTCGGCATTGCGCATCAATGCCAGCAAGTTGATCAAGTGCCGACTGAGCCCTGGGATGTCCCGCTTAATTTCGTGGTGACCCCAACAAAAGTTTTTACTCGCGCATAACACTGCATATCGCCTAAAAATTATCGGTTTAGCTAACCAGAACCTCCCACCTGCTAAAGCTGTGGAATCAATGAAGGTTTTTGATATACTCGCCGCTTCTTAGTCACAAAATGGTTTGTATGGAAATCCTGATCCTCGTAAGTTTAATCCTGCTTAATGGCATTTTTGCAATGTCTGAAATAGCGATTGTTACCGCCCGCAAATCAAGATTGACCGCACTCGCCCACAATGGTAATTCCTCCGCCGCCATCGCGCTGAAACTAGCCGAAGATCCAACCCAGTTTTTATCGACTGTGCAGATTGGCATCACGTCCATCGGTATTTTGAATGGTATTTTTGGTGAAGCCATTTTAGCCGGTCCTTTTGCTCTTTGGTTACAAGAGCTTGGCATGCCTGCAGACTTCAGCTCCATTTTTGCGACCGTGCTGGTTGTCGTGGTCGTGACCTATGTTTCGATCGTCGTCGGTGAACTGGTGCCAAAACGAATTGGACAAATCAGCTCAGAAACCATCGCCTGCCTGATGGCAAAACCGATGCAAATGCTGTCGATATTGACCAAGCCTTTTGTCTGGTTACTCTCGGGTTCAACCCAAGCATTGATGCGATTATTTGGTTTTGCCGATCAACAAAGCTCCAACGTCACCCATGAAGATATCCATGCCTTATTACTCGAAGGTTCCAGCTCCGGCGTGATTGAACACAACGAACATACCATGGTGAAAAACGTATTCCGACTCGATGAGCGCAGCATTTCTTCATTGATGGTGCCACGTTCGGATATCGTATTCCTGGATGTCGAACATTCCATCGAAGACAATTTAAAGCTACTGACACAATCGCCGCATTCCAGATTTCCGGTTTGTCGCGGCAACGCTGACGAACTGATTGGCGTGGTGTCGACCAAGCAACTTTTGGTGCAGTCGGTGACTGGCAATCTGACCGATCTAACTGCTTTAGCGCAACCTTGTAATTTTGTCCCAGACAGCTTAACCGGTATGGAACTTCTTGATCACTTTCGCACGTCCGGCAGCCAAATGGTGTTTGTGGTCGACGAGTATGGCGATCTTAAAGGTTTAGTCACCTTATTAGATTTGATGGAAGCCCTTACCGGCGAATTCACCCCCGATGGCGGTGAAGATATGATGGTGATCACCCGGGAAGATGGTTCAATGTTGCTCGATGGTTTATTACCGGTCATCGACCTGAAAGATGCGTTAAATCTTAATAAATTACCGGAAGAAGAAAGCAATAGATACCAAACGCTTAATGGCTTAATTATGTTTTTGCTCGGCAAAATGCCGCAGACGGCGGATAAAGTGCAAGTGGGTGCCTGGATGCTGGAAATCATTGATATGGACGGGAAACGTATCGATAAGGTATTGGCAATAAGAGTGCCGGAACCGATTGATCCTCGTCAACATGATAGTGACAGCGAAAAGTCAGGCTAAGCAAAGCAAGCTGTTGCCAATGTTTGCTGCATAGTTTTTTTGGCGCTTAATTTTAGCCATTCATCGCAGTTTGAAAGCCGCCATTGAGGCGGTTTTTCATTTCGTGATAATGTGGCATTTTACTACCCTGACCATCCGCAGTCAGAATCCCTCAACAATTTGCTTTTTTTGGAACCTATATGTCAATCAAACCCTGGATGACGTTGTCATCTTTATTGTTGCTGAGCGCTTGCGCCAGTACTCAAACTGCAGTCGCTCCGGCGGACACTGCTCAAAATGCCGCTGATGCCAATCGCATTGAAGCTCATATGGAGTTTTTAGCTGACGATGCACTGGAAGGTCGTGATACCGGCAGCCAGGGCCATTTGATTGCCAGCCAATATATTGCCAGCAATTTTAAGCAACTGGGGTTAAAACCAGCGGGTGACATCATTGGTGATCAGCAAAGTTACTTTCAAAAACTCTCGCTGAAAAAAGGCCAGCTGATCAAACAAAGCGCCAGCCTGACTTTGCACCATAACGGCGTAGATACCGTGGTTCCATATCCAAAGCATTTTATCACCCGCTCCAGCAGCCACGACGGCAAAGTCAACGTGAATGCCGACTTAGTCTTTGTCGGATACGGCATGGTATCTCCAGAGTTTGGGATTGACGATTACGCCGGCCTTGATGTTAAAGGCAAAATTGTCGTGATTTTACCTGGCCGTCCGCACAAGTTACCCAGTGAAGAAGCAGCGCATTTAGGCTCACAAAAAACACGTCTAGCGGCAGAGCACGGTGCCATCGGCATTATTTCCGTGCACACGCCGGATGCTGAAAAAACCAGGCCTTATGCTAATAGCTTGTTGTATCTAAACAGCCCGGATTTAAGCTGGGTGAATGCGCAAGGTGTTGCTGAAAAAGATTATCCAGAAATAAAAGTAAACGCGTATATGCATATGGATGCAGCCAAAGCTTTATTTGATGGCGCGCCAAAAAGTCTGGAACAGATTTACGCCATGTTGGAAAAGAAAGAAGTTCCAACAGGGTTTACGCTGCCAACGTCAGCCAGCCTGACCCGCGAATCAACCCACAGCATGATCCAAAGCCAGAACGTCGCTGCAGTGCTGGAAGGTTCAGATCCTGTGCTTAAAAACGAATATGTGGTGGTGACCGCGCATTCGGATCACATTGGGATCGGCAACGATTTACGCTCAAAAGACAAAATTAATAACGGCCTGATGGACAATGCCGCTGGTGTGGCCATTCTGATAGAAACCGCACGTTTGTATAGCAAATCAGCCATTAAGCCTAAACGTTCCATCTTGTTTTTAGCCGTGACCGGTGAAGAAAAAGGTTTGTTAGGTGCCGATTATTTTGCGCATTACCCGGTGAAACCTATTGAATCTTTGGTCGCCAACGTCAACCTGGACATGCCAGTGTTGCTTTATCCGTTTGCAGATATGGTGGCTTTTGGTGCCAATCACTCGACGCTTGGCGCTACTGTGGGCCGTGCGACGGCAAAACATGGCATAAAATTAAGTGCTGATCCAATGCCAGAACAGGCTATTTTCACCCGTTCAGATCACTACACTTTAGTGAAAAAAGGGGTCCCAGCGGTGTTCCTGATGACTGGCTTTACCTCAAAAGATCCAGCCCAAAAAGGTGGCGAGATTTGGGGTAAATTTTTCGCCAAGCATTATCACAAACCAACTGACGATGTCGCTGGCCTGACCAAAGACTTTGGCCCTATCCGCTATGACGCCGGTGCCGTTTTTGCCGATATTAACTTTGCTATTATTGAAGAAGTCGCCAATGCTGCCCAACGTCCACAGTGGCTGAAAGAGTCATTTTTTGGCAAAGCTTTTGGGTTAAAAGTAAATACCCAGCAGTAATCGCTAGCAAAACCATGTAGCAATAACGGTTGCATGGTTTTCTCTAAACTGATGATAACGCTATAAAAAACAAAGCCAGCAATTGCTGGCTTTGTTTTTAGAAGATATCACCGTTGTTTCTTGCGGTAACGGCTGTTGTATCTGCTGCTATAAGGACTGCACCAAACCTATTGCGAGCTTGTTTGCACGCATGAAAGCACTGTCGCAGGTTCAATAGTGGCTGCCACAAACAGACGACCAAAGTAATTTACGCCTTGCACAAATGCACAGTGACTTCTTCGCGGTCGTGATACAGGTGTTTTGCCTGGAAAATGACAGCCAATCCTGCTTCATCAAAACGCGCTTGCATTTGACCCAGTATTTCCTGCAAGGTTTCATAGCGCTTTTTCATCGGCAGTTTTAAGTTAAAGATACTTTCCTGACACCAGCCTTTAATTAACCAGTCGCAAATCAGCTGCCCGACCCGGTCTGGTTTTTCAATCATGTCGCAGACCAACCAGTGCACATTACGTTTTTCTGGCCGGAATTTAAAGCCATCGACCTGAAAGTGTTTTACCTGACCGGTGTCCATCAGTTTCTGGTCCATCAAGCCGTTATCAATAGCAACCACCATCATCGAGCGGATCACCAGCTGATACGTCCAACCACCTGGGCTTGCACCTAAATCAACCGCGTTCATGCCGGAAGTTAAGCGGGTTTCCCATTCATCGCGTGGGATAAACTGTAAAAACGCTTCTTCCAATTTTAGTGTGCTGCGACTTGGCGCATCATTCGGAAACTTTAACCGGCGAATGCCGTTTTCCAGCTCGCTGCTGTTTTCAGGATATGACAGCGCCAGATAGGCTTGTTTGCCTGATAACAAAAACAAATGCAGTACCGGTGCGCGCGATTGCTGTTTTGGCAGCATAATACCGGCCTGACGCAGACTTTGGCGCAGTGGCACTGTTAATTTACGTGCTAAAGTGGAGAGCTCTTTACCGTCATTGGTATCCGGATATTCCACCCGAATTTCACCACAAGGACTCAGTTCAGCACTGAGCGCCAGTTCAACCACAGCACTCACACGATCGGTCGGTGGCAACTCAATTAAATCACCAATCACTAACGCCCACTGGCGCACAAACACCAGCTGCTCAAACGGAAAATCACGATAAAATTTCGCCAGCGCTTCACTGTCGTAGGCTTCAAACACCATAAAAGCGCTGTCATTTTTTAATTTGCAATAACCAAACACGCCATGCTGACCGGCTTTGTCCTGAATTTCCGCCGCGCATTCTTTTTCAAAACCAGCACGACAGTACAAAATTAGTTGTTTCATGTTTATTTCCTGATCCAGGCAATCACCGCCAGCAATAGCCAGCTTATTAACAGTAGCTGGCCGCCCAGTGGCGCCAGCTGACCAAAATGCAGGGGCAGAGCAAAAAGCCCCGCCCACACCGTATATACAAATAACCATAACCCCAGATGCCAGCCAATCAGCACTGTTGGCAATAACTTTCCCGGGCTGGCTAAGGTTTTTAAATAAAGCCCCAAGGCCAATAACGCCAATGTCTGAAACGCCAGTAAAAACGTACTGCTAAGCAAGGATGCCAACATTTTTCCGGAAAACTGCTCTAAAAAGACATGCGAAATAGCTGCCGACATGCCAATCACCACGGCGCCATAAACCGCAGTCAGGCAGAGGCTTAACTTCAATAAAAAATGTTGGTTGACCATCATTAATGCTTCATCGTTTTGAATAAATAATCCAGGCTGATGCTACGCGCTATCACCCTGTTATTCGAAGGTTTTAACCGCCGGTTTTGCGTCTAATTGCAGCCGGATAAATGTTGCAGCTGCCACCGCAGCTTGCGCAATCAATTGCGCTTGTGTCACCGCATGGCGTTTTAACGTTTTTAAATCGTGGTCGCCACCGACCAGCCAATGGATCTGCACTTGCGGCCATTGCTGATCTGCCAGTTCTTCCGGCTTTCCAAATGTATCCCGATCACCTTGCACAATCAGCAAAGACGATTGCAGCCTCGAAAAGTGTGCCGTACGTGGGCCAATGCCCAGCTGTTTTTTGGCTGGTGGACAAAACGGATAACCAAACGCCAGTACACCCTGCACTTTCATCAATTCTTTGTCTGCGCCTTGCTGCTTGTTGGCCGCCATCAGTTCTGGCGTTGCAGCCAACAGCGTCGCGACACGCCCGCCCATTGACTTCCCACCAATAAATAGCGGTAAGTCCCCCGGAAGGGCTGCAATCAAGGTCGCCATTTCCTGCATCAGGGTGGCAACTTTTGACGGAGGCTGCTTTTTTCCAGCCACTGTTTTGGCCATATAAGCAAAATTAAACCGCCACACTTCAATCCCTTGGGTGCTGAGCTCTAATGCAAGCTGCCGCATAAAGTCACTGTCCATCGGCGCACCAGCACCATGTGCCAGCAGCAGTCTCGCGATTGGTGCCGCGGCTTGGTCAATCGTCACTGCCGCGTCTTGTTGCTGACTGATCAATCAATCACCGGTGCGATATTAAACTGCTGCTCTTTAAAATCTTCCTGCTCTCGTTGCACCAGTTCAATCATCCACTGCCGGAATGCGGCAATTTTGCCAAGATCGGTCTGGTTATCACGACAAACCAAATAATGTGCATCTTTCGTCTGCAACACATGATTAAACGGCACAATTAAGCGGCCAGAGTTAATGTCTGGTCTGGCCAAAACATTATGGGCCAGTGCGACGCCCTGACCATGAATCGCCGCCTGCAGTACCATGGCGCTATGACTGAAAATAGGCCCTTGATTGACATTAAAATGCTTAAACCCCTGACTGGTAAACCAGGCTCTCCAGGCTTCACGGGTGGTATCGTGCAGCAAAGTGTGGAAGCGTAAATCAGCAGGTTCATTTAAAGGTTTGGCCCGGTTCAGTAACATCGGCGAGCACACCGGCAACAAATACTCGGTGTGCAGTTTATCGGCGTGCAAATTACGCCAATTGCCACGGCCATAATAAATAGCGACATCAATGTCATCGGTCATCGAGCCTTCCTCGGCATCAACGGCCCGAATACGCACATCGATATCCGGATGTAGTTCGCTAAACAGACTTAATCTTGGCACCAACCACTGAATGGCAAAACTAGGCTGCAAGCTCACAGTTAAAGCGCCTTTAGCACCACGAGCCAGCAACTTTTCAGTGGCTTCATGCAGCTGTAAAAATATTTCTTTGATGTCTAAAAAATAACCCTGCCCTTCTTCAGTCAGCAACAAAGAGCGGTTCTTGCGCATAAAGAGCTTTAAACCAAGATGGTCTTCCAGGGCTTTGATCTGATGACTGATGGCCGCCTGTGTTACATACATCTCTTCCGCAGCCTTGGTAAAGCTTAGATGGCGGGCGGCCGTTTCAAAGGTTTTAAGCGCGTTCAGCGGCGGTAACCGGCGAGCCATAGAAAGTCCTGTCAGTGAGGAAATGCTTCGGGAAATTAATCTTTTGCAGGGGGGACATAACCTTCAACTGTCACTTCCTGCCCTTCAAAAAGGAATTGCTGCATATTTTCTTCCAGCAATTTACGATGTTCCAGATTCATCATATTGAGCTTTTTCTCGTTAATCAGCATCGTTTGCTTGGCTTGCCACAAAGCAAAGGCTTCTTTACTGATATTGTCGAAAATCTTTTTACCCAATTCGCCTGGATAGAGTTGGAAATCAAGGCCTGCAGCCTGCTTTTTCAGATATACACAAAATACTTCACGAGCCATACATCAGTCTCCTGTTCATAGCGCCAGCGAATGCCGGAGGGAAAGGCTGCATTGTAATCTATTTTGTCACGCCTTGCTTTAACCGTTGCCTGGCTTTGTAAATTCAGCTTGCTGCTCGATAAAACTGCGGATTGGGGCTGGTAATCCAACTTCTGCCAGTTGCGAGCGATGGTACCAACTACCGCCAGCCTGCTCTTGCACCTGCAGTACTGTTGGGGCATGACTTGGGTCAAGCTGCCACACCGTGGCGTTTAATTTGTAATGCGTAAATTGATGCACAAATTCGCCATGTTTGCGGGCTTGAATTAAAAGCTGATCATCGCCGTTTAACTGCGGCAATGACCACAACGAAGCCCAGATCCCAGGAGCCGGCCGTTTGTGCAAATACAACTGTTCACCTTGTTGCAACCAAATAAAATGCCCTTCTTTCACCGGGACCACTTTTTTCGGTTTGGGTGTTGGCAATTCATCCACCCGATTTTGCAACAAGGCCTGGCAGCCTGAGGCCAAAGGACACTGTTCGCACAATGGCTGCCTTGGTTTACAAAGTGTGGCCCCTAAATCAAGCAGGCCCTGGGCGAAGCTTTTGCAATCTTGGTTTGGCGTCAGTTGCTCTGCAAGTAACCACAGTTGTTTGTCCACGGCTGAGCTACTGGTCACGCCACTGATTGCGAAATAACGTGCATATAACCGGCGAACATTACCATCGACAATAGGGCCATATTGATCATAAGCAAAAGACATCACCGCCCCTGCGGTATAACGCCCCACGCCGGGCACCAACAATAGGTCGGTAAGCGTCGACGGAAACTCACCCCGCTCACTGATATATTGTGCTGCTTTGTGTAGATTGCGGGCGCGGGCGTAATAACCAAGCCCTTGCCAATGCGCCATCACCTGGTCGTTACTGGCATTCGCCAAAGCCTCAATCGTCGGAAATGATTGCATCCAACGGTTAAAATAAGGAATCACGGTACTGACTTGTGTTTGCTGCAACATTAATTCTGATACGAGTACCCGATAAGGACTGGTGGCCTGCTGCCAGGGCAGTTGATGACGACCATGCGCCTTTTGCCAACTAACCACTTGATCTTGAATTGCTTTTACTTGAGACTGCTGCAACATCTGTTTAATTTCTCCGTTCAGTGCGCGCAGTCTAACCCGCCAATTCCCTGCTGCCAATGCAAAGTCGGTTGAGTAGCGCGACGTTACAACGCATAATGTGCGCCGCCAAAATGTCCGCTGCAGCTGCAGTCCGACCCTTTGCGATGCCGAATTTTTAAGCTATACGTAGCTTTGCAGTGAAAAGTCTCAATTGGATGCTTTTCATTCAGTTTTTAAACACAGTGATTCACCCCGATGACTATCAATCCCTGCCCTTCAATGCCAGGTAGTTGATAGGCCAAGTATTTTAAAGACCAAGTATTTTTAGAGAGTATTCAGATGACCACACCAGAAACCGCAGTCGCCAATGCAGCCGCACAGGACGAAACGGCAGAACAGCCGAAATACCTGCGCCGCATTCGCAGTTTTGTATTGCGTGAAGGCCGGCTGACCAAAGGCCAACAGCGCAGTCTAGACCTGTTCTGGCCAACGATGGGTCTGGCCCATCAGGCGCAACCCTACAATTTCGAACAGGTGTTTGGTCGTAATGCGGATTTGGTGCTGGAAATCGGCTTTGGTATGGGCAAATCACTGGTGGCAATGGCCAAAGCTGCACCAGAGCTCGATTTTATCGGGATTGAAGTCCACAAACCCGGCGTTGGTGCCTGTCTTGGCGAAGCAGAAACTGAAGGTGTTAAAAACCTGCGATTGTTTGAACACGATGCCATTGAAATTCTCAATGACAGCATTGCCGATGGTTCGCTGAGCACCGTCCAATTGTTTTTCCCGGATCCTTGGCACAAAACCCGTCATCATAAACGTCGTATTGTCCAATCAGACTTTGTCCAGTTGCTGCGGCGCAAACTCAAAATCGGTGGCGTCTTTCACATGGCCACCGACTGGGAAAACTACGCTGAACATATGCTGGAAGTTATGACTGCTGCCGAAGGCTATCAGAATCTTGCTGCAGACAATTTATATATTCCACGCCCGGATAACCGGCCACTCACCAAATTCGAAAACCGCGGCGTCAAATTGGGTCACGGTGTTTGGGATTTAATGTTTAAGAAGATCAATTAATGCTGACCACACCCAGTCAACTACTGCTGCGCAATATCGCCGATTTAACCGGCAAAGTATTGCTAGTAGAACCTATGGCCGATGATTTGGCCCGCGAGCTTGCGCAAGCTGCTCCTGCTTTACAGCTTTTTTGCTATAGCACCGATAAAACTGTCGCCAATAACTGGCAAGCACAATCGAACGCGCCTTGTTATTTCACATCAGAGCTTCAGACCGACGAAGTGTTTGATACTGTAGTAATTTTCTACCCAAAGAGCAAAGAACAGCTGTCTTTCAGTCTGGCTCAACTGGCGCCGTTTATTAGCAGCAGCACGGATGTGTATATGGTGGGAGACAATAAAGGTGGCATCAAAAGCCTGACCGGTCACGCCGAAAAATTGGGATTAACCGCGCACAAACTGGACAATGCCAAACATTGTTTATGGTTTGCTCTCAATGGTCTGGCCGAACAGCCACAACCAGCAATTGCCATGAAACAATTCAGTGCCACGGCAAAGGAGCACAGCCTTAAATTCTGTTCGTTGCCAGGCGTATTTAATCACGGCAAACTCGACATTGGCACTGCACTATTATTAGAAAATTTAGCGCATGTGCAACAAGGCGCAGTCCTTGATTTTGCCTGTGGCGCCGGAATTGTCGGTAGCTTTTTATTAAAGCAACAACCGGCGTTAAAGTTGTATAGCTCGGACGTCAGTGCTCTCGCCGTTGCAAGTACCAAAGCAACGATGCAATTGAACCAACAAACTGCAACCGTGTTAGCCGCCGATGGGATGCCAGACGGAACGCCATTGTTTGATCACATCGTCAGCAACCCACCGTTTCATACCGGCTTAAAAACTGACTATAGCGTGGCGCAAAAATTTATTGATGACAGCAAAAGCAAACTCAAAAGCTCTGGCAGTTTGACCTTGGTTGCAAATGCCCATTTACCTTATGCGGAATGGTTAAAAACAACTTTTGGCAATGTCAAAGAACTGGCAAGACGCCAGGGGTTTGTTGTTTATATGAGCCGTAAAAGTTAATTCATAAAGGCCAATAGTTTGACGCAGCTGGTATTTTAGCATGCCAGTTACGTCAAGCTGTGCTCTGCCAATAAGAACAATTCAAGCAGTCCTTTATTCAACAACAATCTGGCGTTCGCTGTACAACCCCAAATATTCCTCATTTTGCCGCAATAGCGCCGGCACTAAATACAACTGACCGGCTTCAACCCAGTAAATTGCATTTTGTTCAAACATCAGCGCTAGATCGATGGCGCTGGCTTTGTCGCAAAGGACGGCGAAACTGTGTTCCTGAAAAGTTAAATCAGGGGAAGCGCCAATCATCGTTCGATAAGGCAGATGTAAATAGTTCAGGTGGGATTCAAATTCGCGGTCTAAAGTCAGATTGTGATGAAGGTGATAGAGGTTTCCGTTGGGATTTTGCGCACTAATAATTGCAAAATCGACTTGGTTACCAAGCGGTTGGTGGCACAAAAACACGCTGGTTTTATAAAATTCCCACAGCTCCATCGTAGGCTCCTGTTGGCGATAGCGGGCACTGATCCAGACTTTCAATAAAGAGCCACTGTCATTACCACTGTCGTAGCCGCTAATCACTATAAACAGTGCCAACATATTTGTCAGGCGGGTTTGCTTAATTTGCTGAAAATGCATAACATCAAAGTTATAACTATCTGACGTAAATTAAGGTTTAGCGAACGGATACATGAAACCCTTATTACGCACGACCTCAATTAAAGGCGCACTGAGCTGGGTTGTAATGCTTATTTGCAGCATTACTTTATTCTCGTCACTGACCATTTCATCACTGCAAGACATCAATTTTCAGAAAAAAAAGCTGGTTGACCAACTTCATGCCTATGCCAATATTGTCGCTTTTAACTCTAAAGCAAGTATTTTGTATGACGATGCCGAAATGGAAGATGGCCGCTTAAAGTCATTTGCAGCTGTAGATATTTTGCACAACATTCATATTTATAAATTAACACCTGAGACCAATCAACTGAGTTTTTTTTCCAGTTATAACAGACGTGATGTTGCCCCCTACCCGGCGCAGTTCGACAAAGTTGATGACTTTCTGGAACCTCACTTTAATGGCGATATAATTGAGATTGCCAAAGCGGTCGATTTTGAAGGAAAAAAAATAGGTTATATCTATCTGCGCGCCAGCCTGGACGACTTGAATAAATATATGCAAAACAGGATCTTGTATGATCTCCTGATTGCAATTATCGCTTTAATTGGCGCGTTTTTTGTCAGCGTGCGGTTACAACGCCGTTTTACCAAGCCCATTGAAACTTTGTTAAGCGTGGTGCAAAAGGTCACCAAAGAAAAAAGTTATTCAGTACGGGCGCCTGCAGCAGATATTGAAGAACTGCATATGCTTGGCCGCGCCATCAACAATATGTTGGATCGGATTGAACAACAGTTTACCAAAGTACAACAAGCCGAGTTGGAAATCCGCCAGCTTAACCAAGGTTTAGAGCATAAAATCAGTGAGCGGACCTTGGCGCTGAAAAGCTCAAACCAAGACTTACTCAACACTTTGGAAACCTTGCATCAATACCAAAATCAAATCGTAGAAACTGAAAAAATGGCCAGCCTTGGCCAGATGGTGGCAGGTGTCGCGCATGAAGTGAATACACCGATTGGCTTGGGCGTGACCGCTTCAACATTAATGCAAGACAAACTGGCTGATATTCAAGCCGCTTTTGATGATAAAAAACTGACCTCTTCTCAACTTGCAAAATTCATGGCTGAAAGCAAAGAAAACCTCGGCATTATTTATCGTAATCTGGAACGCGCGGCCAGTTTAATCCGCAGTTTCAAGCAAGTTGCCGTTGATCAGTCGAATGAAAACCGCCGACAATTTCACATGTTGCAGCTGATGAATGAAGTCTTGTTATCGCTGCGACCAAACCTGAAAAAAACTCAGCATCAAGTCGAGCTGATTTGTGACCCAACTTTGGAAATTGACAGTAAACCCGGGCCAGTGAATCAGATCTTAATTAACCTGATCATGAATAGTTTAATCCACGCCTTTGAGAACACAGAACATGGTTTGATTAAAATCCAAGTGAAAGTCGAGCAAAGTCGCTGCTTTATCCATTACTCCGACAATGGCGCTGGCGTACCCGAGCATATTAAAAAACGTATCTTTGATCCTTTTGTCACGACCAAGCGGGGTGAAGGCGGCAGCGGCTTGGGTATGCATCTGGTTTATAATCTGGTGACTCAAGCATTAAATGGGAAAATTTCTCTGGAAAGTACACTGGGCCACGGTGTCGACATTATGTTCGACTTCCCTGTCGTCATAAAAGCTTCAGCGGAACAAACGGTCTAACCAAACAGCGCAACAGCAACTGTACGACAGACGAAACAAGCCTTCCGCGCCTTCCAATTAAATTAGAACTGTCTAATTGTTAACAAAATCACTTGTTAACAATTGGTCCGAAAGCTATAATTGCAAAAAAAATGACAACACCTTGTCATTTTAACGCTTTCGACCTGTATAAAAATCCAACACAATTTACATAAGGTTCATCTCCCATGCAGACGCCTGTAATATTGATCGTAGAAGACGAAGAAGTAACACGTTTAAACCTGGTAAGCCTGTTTCAAGGTGAAGGTTATGACGTGCTGGAAGCGGTTAATGGTGAAGAAATGCATCAGAAACTGACCGATAACGCAGTCAATCTGATTGTTATGGACATTAACCTGCCAGGGAAAAACGGCTTAATTTTGGCGCGGGAGTTACGCCAGAAAGAAAACATCGGTCTGATTTTTCTGACCGGTCGTGACAGTGAAGTCGATCGTATTCTAGGTCTGGAAATTGGCGCAGATGACTACCTGACCAAACCATTTAATCCACGGGAATTGACTATTCGTGCCCGCAACCTGTTAAGCCGTACTGTGTCTCAACCTGTGGTTGAAGAGCATAAGAGTATCGTGAAGTTTAACGGTTGGACTTTGGATGAAAACAGCCGGAACCTGACGTCACCAAAAGGTGTGTCACGTCGTCTGCCAAAAGGTGAGTACCGTGCCCTGCGTCTGATGCTGGATACTCCGGGTAAAATCTTCACCCGCGAGCAATTAATCCGTCATATGACCGGTCGTGATTTACGTCCAAATGACCGGACGGTAGATGTGACCATCCGCCGCATTCGTAAACATTTCGAATCAGATGTAGATAGCCCGGAATTAATCAGCACCATTCACGGTGAGGGTTATCGTTTTGTCGGCAAGCTGGAAAAGTAAGTTTTAGCCTTCATCCTTGATGATTCAGGGGTGTTGCCTTCGCTCATTCGCCCCAGTCACATAGTTCACTATGCTCCTGGGGCCGAATTCACTCTGCGCCTACCTGAATCACCAATGATTTTGGCTAACCACCTGCCTTCGCATTTTAAATGTGAATACACTTAGACAGTTCTAATATTGTTCGACGAACTCATGTAGAGCGGCCAAGTGCCGCTCTATTGTTAAGTGAAATTCAATTAACTGTCGCTCAATACTCTGCCAATGTGGCTGTTCTTCCTGCTCTAACTGTTTTGCCTGCTGCTGCACCCACAACAACCCAACAGAAGATGCCGCACCTTTTAATTTATGTGCAGCTTCTTGAAACTCAATCAAATCTTGCTGATTCGCCGCTTCAATCATTTTGTTGACATAACCTGGCAGTAATTGCTGGAACAACTGAATACTGCGTTTCATCGGGTTTTTACCCAGCGACTGCAAGTAATCCTGCAATGTATTGAGATCAAGAATTGAATCTTGTGGTGTACTTGCAACAACTTGAGTTTTTCTGGCCATACTGGGTGAAAACAAATCGCCTAATACCTGGTCAAGGTTTGTGGTGTTGATAGGTTTCGCCAGCGAACCCGCAATTTGAATACCAGCAAGCTGTTGTTCGGCTTTACGGACGTTTGCACTTAACACCACAATTGGGATCTGCGCCAGATGCGGCTCTTCTTTCATAAAGCGTGCGATTTGATCACCGGTCATATCAGGGAGTTGCATATCCAACAGTACCAAATCGATGTCATCTTCCGTTTCTAACAAGGCCAGTGCATCTTCTCCGGTTTCAGCATGAATAACCAGATGACCTCGTTGCTCAAGCAAGTTACTGGCGATTTCTGCATTAAGCGGCACATCTTCAACCAGTAAAATCGTTAAACTCGGACAAGAAACCGTGGCAACTTGTACTGGCTCTTCCATCAATTCGGTTGGCAAATGAACACTAAAACGACTGCCCTGATTGATTTGGCTTTGCAGGTGGATATGTCCGCCCATCGCTTCCGTCAACGCCTTCGAAACCGACAATCCAATACCTGAACCGACAATACTTAACCGTCTGCCATCACTCGACTTGTAATACATATCAAAGATCCGTGACTGCTCTTGCGCTGCAATACCAATTCCTGTGTCACTGACGATAAAAATCAGGCTGCAGTTATCTTGCTGCATGACAAACTCACAACACAGACTCACTTCGCCTTTGGCGGTGAACTTCACAGCGTTGTTTAATAGGTTCCACAACACTTGACGCACTCTGGTCGGGTCAAGCCGTACAAAAACATCAAAATCACCCACCCGCTGTAACTTAAATTGCAGACCTTTTTGTTGGCAAATCAACTCAGCGAAATTGGCGATATCACCAATAAACTTCCCTAAATCAACACTCTGGGCAGCGATATCCAGATCTTGCCGATCAATTTTATCCAAATCGATAATGTCGTTGAAAATATTGCCCAATGTTTCTGCACTGCTAAAAACCGTGTTTGACCAGCTGCGCTGCTCCTCGCTCAGGTTCGTTTGCAGCAAGCGACGGGTTAAACCAACAATGCCGTTGAGCGGTGTGCGTAGCTCGTGGCTCAAGGTCGCAATAAACTTACCTTTGTCCTGATACGCGCGTTCCAGCGCCTGCTCTGCCAATTTCCGGGACGTGATATCCCGGCCAAAACCTAATAAACCAATGTAGCGGCTTTGCCGGTCAAAAAATGGCACTTTACGCATTTCAAACCACATCACTTGCCCTTGCGGTGTGACGTATTCAACATCGAGGGTGAGTTCGGCTTGATTGACCGAGACTTCATGGTCAGTCAGGATCGCTGCAGGAGCAATGTCCGGTGAGTAAATTTCTGAAGGATAGTGTCCAATGAGTTCTGCTGAAGTTTTTCCGATAAGTTGTTCAAACACCTTATTGCAGCTGGCAAAACGGCCTGTCTCATCGCGGTAATAAAATAAATCAGGTGAGCTGTCGACGATAGAACGCATCAATAAACTTTGTTCTTCCAGTTCGACTTGGGTCTTTTTCCGTTCCGAAATTTCTTTGCGAAGTTCGTCAATAGCACGGCGTTTGGCCTGGAAAGCTTTTTTACGCTCTTCAATTTCAAAATTCAGCTGGCGGATGTTTTCTTGCAGATTTTCGTTTAATAAAGTTTCCTGTCTGGCCGAGTCTTTTAAATAGAACAAGGCGGCATCCAGATGCCGGACGAGATACAACAAAACGACCACAAAGACGGGCGCGGCCACCGCAGCCACCAGCAGTGCGATGGCAACCATGTGCCAGTAAACCTGGTTGTATAGGATTAAACTGACTGCCAACGCCAGTAAACCACTGGTCACCATGATGAATAGAATCATTAGGCTGGCCAGCTGCAACCAACCCCACAGTTTAAGAACTGCAGCTAAATGACGTACCCAAGGGCGAACCGGATATTGGCTCAATGCTGCGCCCCTCTAGTTGACTCTACTCGCGGCTATTGTACAGGAACAACCGATACCAACACATTCCGATAGGAACAATATGTTTTATTTACATTGCCAATGGAATAGTTACCCGTTCTACTTGCTGCGGCGGCTGGGTGATGTAGTGTTAGTTGATAATCGCGACCTGCAACACTAAACTGGCCGGTTGCATCACGGCTTTGCGTGCCACATAACAATTGCGCCAGCTGCCGGTAATTGTCGGAGTTAAACACATTACCAGAATTTAAAAGCGGTCGGTTGGTGGAATTTGGCGCATATTTCCAGTCGGCGAAATTGCTCATCAACTGACCATCTTGCAAACTGAAGCTGTCACCATTGGTAAAATAATGGCTGGTCATCTCTGTCAGCTCAGAAGGTTTAAATTTACTTTCAGCGCTGCGTTCTGCAACATAAACACCATTATTGCCTTTGACATGAAAACGCACCAAATTTGGATTTTTCGCATCAAAACCAACTAACAAACCGGTAGCTTCGTCCACACCAAAACCAAAGGTGGCTTTAGTCTGTGCAACCAAAGTTAATAATCGTCCCTGGCGGCCACGCTCTGAGAAATGAGTATCTAACACACCCCAAGGAAATAAATTTAATCCACTTGCTTGATAGGTGAGTGTTTTACCATCAATGCCCACGCCGCAGCTCTGATCATTTTCACAACCCTCGGCGGGTGCCGGTTGCTCTAATGCGCCTTGGTAAATAGCCTGGGCGCTTTGACCATTGCTGATCATCACTGTCTGCTGGCCAAGATAACTTCCACCAGACATCACTGCCGTGCCGGCACTGGTGCCGCCGATAATCAGTTGCCCGCCCTCCAGCATGGAACGTATTTTGGCAAGTTCAGGCGTATCTGAACCGTCGGCATTCTTTAGCGCCTTATAAGTCAGGCTCTGATCGCCACCGTTAATGAATATGCCATCGGCTTTTGCAATCTGACTGACCGCATTTTCAGAACCTTTCAGGCAAAAGTCCCGCTGTTCCATGGCTAAATCCGGATAGACCCGAGCGCGCTGGAAACTGCCCTGTTCTGTAGTAATGTATTTTGAAAAATTACTGCAACCGGCTTCAATCCCTGCACTATCACGTATCGCAGCTTGATATGCCGCATTAACGGGCAACCAGCTTGCAGTGACGCCTAATTGATTAAATATACTTAAATAAAAGTCGACAGCCGCATAAGGATCACGACCGGAGGCGGTCATGACTAAAATATGGGGAGTTTTTTTCAAACTGACTTCTCGCGTCAGTTCAACAAACTGTTGATACAAACCCAAAGAAAATTGGTCTTTGCTAAGTTGCGGAGACACTTGCTCTTTAAGCCGTGCGCGTGACGAGTCTGATTGGGTTAATTCAATTTCCAGCTGATCAAAAATAAAGTTAAGTTCAGACCCGGTTAAATTGCTATATAAGTCTCGACCAGACACCCAAACGCCATTTACTTCGACTTCACTACTGCGCCATAACCGACTTAACTCACGTTGGCTCACTGGTGTGTCGACTAGCTTGCGCTGTAAATGCTGCAACATCGCCGTAACCTTCACTAAAAAAGGTTTACGCTGTTCCGACCAATGTTCAGCGTTAGCAATATTATCAATATATTTTGTTTGAAGCTGATAGAGCTCGGTTTTCTTGGCATCGGCTGCCCAGTCTGGATCCGAAGCACAGGCCGACTCATGAGTAGAAGAACAAATTGAAAGACCGCCACCAACTAAAATCATTGAATATGAAGGAAACTTTTTCGTCTCGGCCGCTTGGGAAAATCCAATCGGCAACATCAATAGCAACAGTGGCAAGTGGAAATGGGCTAATTTCATAGTCTCTTCTTGTTATGTAATTGACATCAAGTCTTACTTAAAACGAGCCTACTAGATTAACTTGTATTGACATATTTGCCAATTGGAAGTAATTCTAGGGTTCAATTTAATGAAGTGATTCTACGAAACTGTACTGGTATGTTAAAAAAAGCTCACCGTCTGAATTCATATCACTACTCGTCCTTCTACCTGTCGGAGTGGTTTAACGAGTAGAAACAGCTAAGACAACGTAAGTTGTTCTGGCGGTTTTTCACTATGAAAACCCCCACCCAAAAAATTAATCAGTAAAAATTAATCATAGGCCTCGCCTGTGCTCTTTTAGCATGGCTGGCCAGACATCCGACAGGTGTTCTTATGCGTAAAATCTCTACTTTAGCGCTGGCGATTGCCAGCTGTTTATCTGCTCACACAGCAATGGCACAAACCCAAAACGCCGAAAACATTCAAACTGCTGAAAAGAAAGTTGAGCGGATTGAAATTACCGGTTCCCGCATTAAGGGAGTCGATCTTGAAGGCACGCAGCCATTAGTCGTGATCACAGCTGATGATATTAAAAATTCAGGTGCCAGCAATTTATATGAACTGCTCAAAGATGTCGGTCAATTACGTGGCGGCTCTGGTACTTTTTCCCCTTCAGAAAGTGGTGCAGGCTCGAATGATACGCCGGCAGGTCAGGCAGCAGCATCACTTCGTGGTCTTGGCCCTTCTTCTACATTAACTTTGGTCAATGGTCGTCGTGTCGCCGCGTCTTCTTTTGCTGCCGGCACCGAGAACTTCGTTGATATTAACTCCATTCCAGTCGCAGCCATTGAGCGTATTGAAATTCTGGCCACCGGCGCTTCAGCTATTTATGGTGCCGATGCAGTTGCTGGCGTGATCAACTATGTGCTGAAAAAAGACTTTGATGGTGCTGAAATTAATGTCAACTATGGCAACTCGACTGCCAGCTCTGATGAAGGCAAAACTGGCTTTAATTTGATTTGGGGCACATCCGATGACAACTCCAGTCTGACCGCCTTCCTGGATCTGTATGACCGCAAAGATTTTGCCTACAGCGACCGGACACAAACTGCTGAAACCTGGTCTTTGTCCACCCGCGGCCAGTATGCCAGTGTGCGTTACACCACATCCGACTATAAAGATCCAACCAGCGGCGAATATGTCGGTTTTGCTGACCCGGCCTGCCCCGCCGAACTAAAGATAGTGACCGACCCGGCGTATGGCGACACCGCCTGCGGTTATAACCCGAATAAAGATATGTTACTGAATCCGGCGTTAAAATCGGTATCCGGTGGTTTGATGTATAGTTTAAACACGGGTAACGTACGTTGGTTTAATGAATTATTTGTCAGCCAAACCGAATCAATGGCGCAAAGTACACCGGCAAACTTTACCAATCTGCAAGATCAAAGTAATTGGCTGTATGCCGCATATAACAACCCCTTTATTCAAGATAATGATGAACTTGCCAGCCTGATATATCCTATCCGCACCACGAGCCCGAATGGCCAGACCCGTGTACAGGTTGCTGAAATTCGGGGGCGTTTCCTGGCGCCACGTCGAATTGATAACACCACAACCGCATACCGGTTTGTCAGTGGTTTACAAGGCGAAGTTGGCGATTTTGAATGGGAAACCGCTGTAACTTATTCGCGTAGTGAGTCCGAGCAAACCGCAGTGAGTGGTATTTATAATCGCTATAAATTTAATGCAGCACTATTTGGCGAACTGTGCAGCAACGGCGATACCAATTGCTCTCCTTCGACCGGTGGCCTGTGGTTTAACCCATTTGGCGGACAAAGTGGCAATGAACAGGTGCTGGCTTTAATTGGCGAATCACCGCGCCGCGAAGGTAAATCAGAAGTGCTTGGCATTGATTTGCGACTTAATGGTGACTTATTTGAGCTGCCTGCAGGCACTGTGGCCTCCGCATTTGGTGCTGAATTCCGTCAGGAGAAACTGACGGATACCCCTGATTTAATTGCACAATCCCGCTTTGACCGTGATTATCTGGTGGACGTCATCGGTTTTGGTTCCAGTAAAGCCAAAGCAGATCGTGATCAGGCCGCGGTTTTCGCAGAATTATTTGTCCCCTTGACCACAGAACTCGATTTACAATTGGCCGGACGTTTTGATAAATATGACGATTTTGGTAGTAGCTTTAATCCAAAAATTGGATTGACCTGGCGTCCTACAGACAATCTGGTGTTCCGTGGATCAGCTGCGACTTCATTTCGGGCACCTTCGTTGACCCAAGGTGGTGTTGAACTGAGAACTACCAGTACTACGGCTCGCTGCTTACCAGAATTCGCTGCAATTTATTGCGGCGGTGATATTGGTGGCGAAATTACTCCTAATACTCTGGAGTTTGGCAACAAAGACCTGCAGGCTGAAGAAGCAAAATCAATCAGTGCTGGTTTTGCCTGGAGCCTAACCGAGACCGCAACCTTCACCGCCGACTATTGGCAGTTTGATCACGAAAAAACCATCGGCACCGATCTCGAATCAACGCTGCTTAAAACGCTGAACGATCCATCTTTACGCTTCTGCGGTTTAGTGCCTGCTGACAAAGTGGGTATTTCGTACACGCAGCAGATGTGTACCGCACTTGGTCTGGAATCTGGGTTTACGCAACCACTGGATCAAGTCCTTGCTAACTGGCAGCAAGTCGATAGCCGTGCCCGCAGTTTGCCGCTGTTTCGTGATCACATTCTGCTGCTGGAAAACACCGGTAATCAGCAAACCAAAGGCATTGATTTTACCTACAGCCAAAGTATCGATAGTAGCGTTGGCCGCTTCCGTGTGACGGCCGATGTCACCAAGCTGATGAGCTTCAGTCGTGAGCGAGGGGCGTTTTCCTCAACGGAACAATTGGCTGGCAGTTTCCGCTATCCGAAAATTTTGGCTGGTCTGAAATTGAAATGGGATGGCGACCAATGGTTTTCAGGCCTTGCTGTCAATTATACCAGTGACTATCAAGATGAAATTGCTTTGCTGGACCCGGCAGATATCGACCGCCTGGCAGAGCAAGGTGTCGATATTGATCGTCGAATCCCAGCTTGGTCCAAAGTGAATGCAAATCTTGGTTATGAGTTTAATAAACATCTGACAGTGACACTAAACATTGACAATTTGCTCGACCGGGATCCACCTTTTGTTTATGGTCGCTACAAAGATGTTGATTTGCTGAATCATGATGTTCTGGGTCGGAATTACCGCCTGCAGGCAAGTTACAAATTTTAAAATGCGTGGGGAGCCAGCTCCCCTCTTCTTTTTCTTTAATTAACACAGGTTGTATCTATGTCTACCGCTCATAAAAGCCCGGTATCCATGCCTGACGCTTTTGTCATTTTATTTTTTGTGATGTTACTGGCTGCAATAGCGTCTTACGTTATCCCAGCCGGCAGTTTTAACTTATTGCCAGCCGAAGCCAATGCCGCAGGCGAACTACAAAAACCGAGGATCGATCCAAAAAGTTTCAGTTATAGCGAGAATACGGATCAAGGCGTCAAGTTGTTTGCAGAACAAGGCGAAACCGGTTTTCTGAATTACGCTTTTGAAGGCATGGTCTCCGGCGACAAAATGGGCGCAGCAGTCGGTGTCATTGCCTTTATTTTGCTGACCGGTGGCGCCTTTGGCATCATTATGCAGTCCGGTGCGGTCAATAACGGTATTTTGGCACTGATCAAACGCACCCAGCATATGCAGTTTCTGTTTATACCTTTGATGTTCTTTATGTTTTCACTGGGTGGTGCAGTATTCGGCATGGGAGAGGAAGCCATCGCTTTTTGTATTGTGTTGCTCCCCTTGATGCTGGCGCTGGGCTATGACGCTATAACGACAGTCTTAGTCACTTATATTGCCACTCAAATTGGTTTTGCCACCAGCTGGATGAATCCGTTTAGCGTGGCGATTGCCCAAGGTATTGCCGATGTTCCGCTAATGTCTGGATCGGGCTATCGTATGGTGTTGTGGGTAGTTTTCACCTTGTTCGGAATCATTTTCACTTTAAAATACGCCAATAAAATCAAAGCAAATCCGGAACTGTCTGTCAGCTTTACCAGCGATCAGAAATTGCGTGGACA
>JAHJNE010000090.1 GCA_018820995.1 Gammaproteobacteria bacterium
GGCACTGATTTCAAGCCATTTAGGTACGTCGTTTAAAACATCAATTTCTGGTGAATCCCCGCCAGTCACATCAACTAATGCTTCATAAATCTTATGGGTTGTCCCGATGACAATACAGTTATCCCCTGCGGTATAGGCCGTACCGATAAGCCATTCATCATAGTCTGTTTCAGGCACATTGGATGCAGTTAATCTTGCAGAAGTAACTGTTACCGGTTGTATAATATGCATTACGACACACTCCGCTCCGCAGGCATTCCGTTATAATCAAACTCAGTTAAAATTTTAGCAGTTTTGGCTGTGTTCCTTGCAATTGAAATATTTCCAGCTTTTATTTCTTCTCTTAATGCTCGAACTTCTTTTATTAAAATCACATTATCCACAAGTGCTTTGCTTTTATCATTACTCACTATTGAAGATGGTCCAGTAAATTCGATTTCCGGGCCTTCTTCCCCAACAAGTCTGTATCCACCTGAAAAATCACCGCCTGAAGCGAATGAAGCAACCGTTCCACCGGTTGAACCTGCAATATTTTTATCGATGTTTTGAAGTACATCTAATTGAGATTGCAAAATGTCAAGGCTTTGTTCGGCCGTTGACAATTTGTCACCAGTCAATTTTTCGAGTTCAGTCAGTGCAAACAATGTTTGAAAAAAATTACGTTGATAATCCTGTCGGGTAGCAAATCTTTCTGTTGACGTAACTGATGAAATATCAAGGTCTGCAATCCTTGAAAAGTCTCCAGCTTTTGCTTGTGCCAGAACTTGCTGAATCGTAACAGACGATAAAGCGCTTTCTGGTATCAAAGACTCACGAATCGCTTTTAATTTATCGGCATACCCCTGAAATTCTGAAATAAGATCACTTGTATTTTTAATTTCTTTTTCACGTGCAGTGTTTAAATCCTCTATGGCTTTTATCTGATCAAACAGAACACGATTTGATGCATCCAGCGCGCTGCGTTCCTTATTTCTTAATTCGAGTTCGGTCATTGTCAGACGATCAAGTTGATCTTGCAGATGTCTTCGTTCAGATGCTATTCCTTCTGCAATTCTTGCCGCTTCTTCATTTGCTCTATTTAGATCTTCCTGCGCATATATCAACCACAGAAGAGCACGAAGGGATTCATCCGTCGCTTCCAGTTCAATCTGTCGTCTTGCTGCTAGCGCCTTAGTTGAATCCCCTTGCAGCTCCATTAACTGTATTTCAAGCTGACGTTGACTCGCGGCCAGCTCATTTGCTGCATTCAAATCTTCCTGGTCGTATATTTTCCACTGCATTGACCGTAAAGACTCATCCATTGAAAGTAGTTCATCAAGTCGCTTTGCTGCCAATGCCTCAGATTTTTGGCCTGCAAGCTCCATTAATTGAATTTCTTGCTGACGCTGACTCGCAGCTAGTTTTTTTTCTTTTTCACGTGCTGCATTCAAATCTTCCTGCGCATATATCAATTGTTGTAAACTACGTAACGATTTGTCTAGTGTTTTCAACTCTAACTGTCGTCTTGCTGCCAATGCCTCTACTGCATTCCCTTGCAGCTCCATCAATTGAATTTGTAACTCAGCCCTTGTTCTTGCTATATCTTCGCGTTTTTGCGCTTTACTTATACCATCATCACTATCTGGTACTAAACTGTCTGGTATCAAACCCAATATACCAGCTAAGTCTTTAAAATACTTCCTTGCTGCATCAAACATTTCCTTCAATTGACTTGTATCAATACCAGCAAAGGCTTCTTCCATACTAATCACAAACAACTCCATATAGAAAATACCGTCTTTCATACTCTCAGTTAAGGCTCTGTCTAAACTCAAATAGAATGGTTTTAATGTCTGTTGAAATAGTTCCGTCTGCATCAATGCATTTATAAAACCGTTTAAAACTTGATCATAAATGGAAGTATATAATGACTGTTCAAAATCTTCCCATCCATTTCCTGTTATTCCAACTTTAAACGCATCTCCAATGGAAATTGTAGACAGCGTCATTGCTGCTTCCCATTTAGCCAATGCCTCAAGCAAGGCTTCATAAGTAGCAAATCCAAGTTTCTGGGCAAACTCATCGGCTTCGTGTTCGAGCAATTTGGTTGTGTGATTAATTATCTTTTCTAGTTCTACTGCAAAATCATCCTTCTCAGAAATTGAAAAGCCTTCGAACCCAGATGCATATTCTGCTGCGAGCTCAACGCCAAAATCGGCTAATGCTGCTTCAATATCCCTTGCTATCTCAGGCATTGCGAGTTTCATTCTATCTGTTGCTACGTTTAAATTTTCAACTTGCAAATCGATATACTCGTCAAGAACCTCCTTCATTTTCGATCCCATTCCATAATCGGACAACACATCGACCCCCGAAGCTCCTATACGTCCCGCCTCAGGATCATAAGCTACAGTTGACGGACCGACTTCACCATAACGTGTTTTTTGCTGAGAAAATATGCTAAACAAGATAGGTAAAGCAATGGCCGCAATAGCTGCTATTGGTAACATTGCTGCCAATGGCCCTGCTACACCAGCTAATCCGCCAGTTACAGCTCCAAATTCTCCAATGGCTGCTGCGCCAAACGGCATTCCACCTGCACCAGAAAAAAGACCGGCCAAAATAGAAGACATATCAAGCCCGCCAGTTATGCCCCGACTTATTATTGAACCTCCAAGATTTCCGCCGATACCGCCACCACCCCCGCCAGCAATGTTTAATCCTAAGCCACTAAGTGCTGGAGCAACTACATTAAACGTAAGTTGCTGAGAAGCGATCTCTGCGGCCCATCGTAAAAATATATTTTTCATCGAGGAAAGTAAGTTTTCCCACATGCTTTCAGTGTTACGGAACATATCATAAAATATATCAGCGGTTTTATCCTGAATATTGTTTAATAACTGCTCATATGATCTTTGTATATCCCTGTTTGCTTTCTCAGTGATCCGTAACCGTTCGGCTTCAGTTGCTTCTGCTAATCTAATCCGTTCATCTTCTGCTTCTTTTCGCAACCTTCCTATTTTCTCGTTATATTCAATGATAGCTTTTTGTTCATCATTAAGACGGTCAATAAAACGACCCCACTCTTCTAAATATGCAGCTTTTGAGGATTCCTCACGGTCCTTAACCCGTTTTTCAAACTCTTCCTTGAGTTTATCAGTAATGCCTTGAGCTACCACTATTTCTTTATCTGCTATAGCCTCTATAGCATCAACCAATATTTTAAACGTCTTAACACCCTCTCCGGTCAATCCTTTCAAAAACCCAATAGATAACGGACCCTCATCTTTTAGCGCCGCCATTGCTGACCACTTTACAAGGAAACCCCCTATTGCCGAAGTTGTGTTTATGATTGCATTTGCTAAATTCGCAAAACCGATGGCCATGTTTTCAAGGCCCTGGCGCATTTCCTCGTCTTTTTCAATGGCTACAATTAATTCTTTCATTTTATCGGTAATATTCGCAATTATTTCAGCAAGTGCAGGCGTAAAGGTCGCACCAAAAACCGCTTTTAGATTTTCGGTATAGCGTTCAAGAGAAAGCATTTGTTTACCTGCCGTTGTCATGGCCGCTTCATAGGTTCCGGCAATTCTTTCACCCGCTTTCATAAC
>JAHJNE010000662.1 GCA_018820995.1 Gammaproteobacteria bacterium
ACGAAACGTGCGTCACACCACCGGTAGATTTGTTATTTGGCGTAAAGCCTTCAGCGACAAAACTGACGCCGTCGATTTCAACCGTAACCAATGGCGTTAGCTCTAAGTTACCATTTGGATACGCCCAGGTGATGACCACATCCATAAATTCATCTAACACTACAGTTACGGCCGACGTATCTATACCGGATGGGCTGCGAACCTCAAAGCTATCATCTTTGATACGCAAATCTAAAATCGCGCCATCATTATTGGTTGCAGAATTAAATAGCGTGATAAACGCATCACCATCACCTAATTCATCATCTAAACGCTTCACAGATACCGTAATTCTACCTTGTGCAAGTGGGCCATTACTCCCAAGCGCATAGCGGAGCTCTCCGGTATCCGTTGGATCGGTATCAATAATAACTGCAACATTATTGGCGCCACCTGTATCACCGCCAACACCGCTAATGGTAATCACCAGTGCCGCGGTCGTGCCGTCTAAAGATTCAACAGTGATCGTATCAGTTTCGCGTTCACCGCTTACCAGAGCTGCAATAATATTGTTGGTTGTATCAAGCAAGTAGCTCCAAGAGCCGTCTTCCATAATGGCAAATTTGCCATATGTGGTGGAGAACGAGGCAGGAATAATAAAGGCTTCACCTTCATCCGGGTCAACAACATTGACGGTTCCGGTCAATGCTTCAGTAGCATCACTTGAAATGTCGCCGGTCAAGTTAAAGAAAACCGCTGGTGTTGGCTCTTCAGTGCCATCCCCGGCATCAAATACCACAACCTCAGAATAAATCGCTAAGCTATAAAGACTGTTGCCACCATCCAGGGTTTCGCCCTCTGCGTAGCTTTCGAAATCATCTTCGAAAACACCGGTTGTGCCCGCAACGTCTGAATAGACTGCAATATCGTCAACATAAAACGATCCAAAAGGTATCGTTCTATCGTTGTCACCCAATCTAAATTGAATTGCCTTAATGCCATCAGCGAACCACTGATTAATATTAGTGAAATCGGGATCAACCACCGCCGCAGTTGAGAACGACCCGCCACCAATAACTTCATCGTTAATAGTCAGGGTTAATTGTTCCGCGGCATCCAAATCCCAGGTAATTTCAACGGTGTAGAATTGCCCTTCAACAAATGGTGCGCTAACTATTACCCCTGGATAGGCTGCACTTTCAGTGTTTCTCACCAGGAAGCGAGGGCCAATGATAATACCATTAGCGTCCGTTTGCGTACCTTGAATACGCAAATCTATCAAAGCCTCACTTGAGCTACCAGAAGTGCCATACAGTGTAATATAGGCATCTTTCACATTGCCATCACTGCCCAAGGTTTCATCTTTAGAAAACGAAGCACTGAGTTTACCTTGACGTAAATTATTGACACTAAATCTAACTTCGCCAGTGTCATTGCCGGTATCCGAAATCTTTACTAATTGCGTAAGCGCGGCAATGCGAATGACGATGTCGGCAGTGGCTCCGTCAATCGTTGTGATGGTCACCGTATCATTAACCGAGTTACCTACTGCGAGGTTTGCAACTGTTTCATTGTTAACATCGACAGTGTATGCCCAATGACCTTGAGCACTGATACTGAAGGTACCATAGTCGAGATGCACACCACTTTGTGCCCGAATTTCATCTTCGCCAAAGTTCGGATCAATCACCGTGACAGAACCCGTTAACGGTTCGGTGGCAGTATGTTGCACGGCTCCTCTTAACATCCCTTCAATGATTGCACCGACAGGCGTGTTGTTGTATCCAATCGCCGATCCAATAATATCAAGTAAAGATGCATCAACATCATTGGCGATGACTGACACAGTTTGTAAATTAGACTGGGCCGTTTTAAAGGCATCTAGCAGGCCCTGTGAAAACTGACCATCAGCTAAATCAGCAGCGATTTCCGCGATTAACTTAGCCATATTTTTGTCAGCGTTGTCGGCGTCGAGTTGCGACAAAAGCGCTAATACAGAGCCATAGCGATCGGCATTTACTGCGCCTTGGGCACCCAGTGCAACAACGCCTATCTCCGTCGGTAACACTTTTGTAATGTCAAAACGTATACCAAAGCGGGCATTTATTGCTGCTGCTTGCTTAGCAAATGTGCCTAAATTTTCTCCAGCGGCCTGTACTGCCATTTCAGTCAAAGGAGACACGACATAAGAAGGTGCAGGTGTTTCTGCAGTGCCTTCAACCACATCAACCACAGCCCTCAATGCTGGTGCGTCAAGAATTTTGCCTGTCGATTCATCTTTGTAGTTACCGCCTGAACACGAGATTAAGCCAGCACCGTCAAAATGAACCCCAGTAAAAGTGATGCGACCCGTGCTATTTGAAATTGCCGAGGCCTGAGCGGGTGTTGCCGCTGCGCCCTTGTCAGTAACGGCAAATATTTCGCACTTAGCTCCGCTTACCGGCCCTTTTACCACATTTGCTGTCACATCCAGAGTTGGCAGTATTATTGACGTCGATGCGCCCACACCTTCTGTGATACCTGCTTCATCTGTATATCTGGCAGACACGGATATGATAGAACCTTCATCCGCTTCAGTAATTGTGTATGACGAACCGGTAGCCCCGGTTGACCAGGCGTAAACCAGGGTGTCGTTTCGAATGCCGTCGGCATCACTAACCGATGCCGAGAGGGTGGTACCTGCGATAAATGCACCACCGTTGATATTGATACTCCCTCTGCTATTGCCAGCCAGTTCGTTGTTATCACCACCACCGCAACCGACTAAAGCTGTTGCAAGGATGATGGGTATCAGAGACTGCTTAACCATGCTTTTTTGCTCCTGATAGGTTCAGTACTAAAACACTGCTTAGTTACTGAACAAAAGTAATATAGGTCAACACTCGCGGGCCTGGGCTTTCTCCCGCATCCGAATTCAGATGTCACGAGAATCGATTAGAACTTCAAGCTAACACCGGCAAAAAATCTTGGACCGTAGTCGTTAACCTCTCCCAGGTTGCCCCGCACAAAGAAATCCTGTGACTTGGGTGCACTGAACAAGTTAATTGCTTCCACTTTTACCCGGATATTTTTATTAATTTTGTACGATGCGCGAGCTTCCCATACACCGACTTCATCGACATAACGGAGTCTGGTTGCGTCGTTTGTATAGGGCTGGAAATATTCACTGCGATACTTGTAGATAAGTGCAGTATCAAAATCGCCAACCTGATAGTAGATCTGACCGCTGAAGACATGTTCAGAAAAGCCAGGAACCGAGCCAGGTGGAACAATGCCATCTTTCAATTGACGCGTGGTGCCGTCTAAATCGGTGATAAAAGTATTGCCATACAAGCTGTCTTCAAACTCGAAGTCAGTGTCGGCGTAGTTATAACCAAGCTTAATACCGATGCCATTGTCCCATCGATAGGCCACTGAGGCCTCCAAGCCGTAGAGATCACTTGAATTTTCCGTGGTAACCGAATTGGTAATCGGCAACGTCACCGCCTGACCATCAACAATAAAGTCTTCTAATACGGTCCGTTGTTGGAATCCACCCAGGAATTGTTTGTAGTAAAGGCTAAGGGCGAAGATTGAATCTTCGTTGGGATACCATTCCAATGCGACATCGTAATTCCAGGACATCAGTGGCTTGGCATTTGGATTACCTGAGCCATTTACACCGACAAATAAGTCTGACAAGGTTGTTGGAACCACACTTTCATCAGTCTGAAATGTGCGGCTGTAACTCATATCACTGGGATTCGCTCGGGACATGCCCCGGTAAATGCCCGCACGTAGCAGAATGTCGTCACTGTAATCCACGACCAGGTTAAAGCTGGGTAGTATTTCGGTATAACCGCCGCCGCCAGTAATGGACTCCAAAGAATCTCCGGTGACCAGGCTCAGCACCCCTAATTCGTTGGTAACAACGTCAAAACTGTTTCTGAAACCAATTGAGGTTACTTCGGTATCAACCAGCCGTACCCCAACGTTACCGCGCACGACCTTACCCAGCGCTTCAGTATCGTAGTTGGCCATAATATAGGCCGACAGGGTTTCTTCGGTGACATCCTGAGTTCCGGCATTTTCATACTGAACTTGCGGATAGGCAAAGTTCCCACCGATTGAAGCCACCAGCGCTTGTGAGAAACAGACATTATCGTAAGTCGCCCATGATGAACCAGTACCACTGGAGACCACATTACCGCTACTGTCTATGTGGGTAATAAGATTGCCATCAGACACTGAGGATAATAAATTGGTTTCAGGGAAATCGATCTGACATTGCGCCAATACGTCTAATGCTGATTTTGCACTTTCATCCAGCAATACTTCAGTGCGTGAACCACTCCCCTGGTTGCCACCAAACTGCACAAAAGTGAGTTCTGAAGCTCTCACCCCACCTTGCACACTGCTGAACACTTTGCTGTCCAGCACATATTTAAAGTCCAGTCGTGCGGAAACAATCTCGTTTTCACGTACATTTTCCCGGTCAATAAGAGTCCGTAAGCTGTCTGTAAAATTCGAGATATCTGTCACATCAAAATCAGTGACGGTAATATGCGGGATGTACTCCCCCATTTCCCACATTAAAAAAGGCCGGCCAGGTGTTCTTCCCCGGTTACTAATTTGCAACTCTTCACGTTTTGTTTGGGAGTAACCGAAATCGGCAGTGATCGTTAAGCGGTCACTGAAAAAATGTTCAATATTCAGGCCGTATCCAACATAATTTTCTTCACGGGAAAACTGCTCGCCGGCAGATTCGAAACGCTCTTCGCCCTGCCATTGCAGAATTCCGCCCACATCATTAACAATAAGATTTTCACCGGTGACACCCGGCGTGACACGCTTTTGTAAGAAGAGTAAATCATGACGTGCTTCCGCCTGGTTACGGTCTGAGATTTGAGCGTCGACATTGATATCCCAAGCATCGGAAGGGCGATATTGTAACGCAAGGAACACGGCATCTCGCTCATCAGACGTTTCGTTTTGTCGATAACTGCGGCTACTACCGGTCCAGGCGTAAGGCGTGCCGGCACTTTGTGCTTCACCCGTCTCAGGATTAATAGTAGGCTGATAACCCTGATTACTGCTACCACTCACCTGATCTTCGCAATCTCCAGCTGAACTTCGGAAAAAACCTTCATTGCTGTTGATGGGATCGTTTAAACATGCCCACAAAGAAGCGCCGGTAGGGCTTGAACTGCGGTATTCCGCTTCTGGTTGAGTGATATCCTGACGTTGTACGCCAAAAGAAACCCCTAAAGACTGACCATTGTTAAACTCAAATTGATCAACAACGCTGAAGGTGGCCCGACCGCCCAGGTTTCCATGTAATGAGTTGTCAATATTGGCTTCATCAGGGTTATAGTTTAGTTTTACTTCCCCTTGAATTTGCTGTTTGCCGTAGTCCAGAGGCCTAAGCGTTTCTAAGGTGATGACGCCGGCAACACCACCTTCGATCAATGATGCGTCCTGAGTTTTATAAATAGCGACCTTTTGCATTAACTCCGACGGAAATTGTGAGAAGTTGACCGAGCGATCACCACTGCCGTTTGTCGCTTCACGACCATTAATGTGAGTGGCGCTCAAGAAGGGACCTAAACCCCGGATAGTAATTTCTGTAGCACCGCCATTCTCACGGTGAGACGCTGCTCCAGTTATTGACTCTAAGGCTTCACCGATTGAAAGTGCGGGCAAATCCCCGATATCTACAGCAGATAATCCGTCAACGACCGAAGTCGCCTCGCGTTTTATGGTAATTTGGTCCTGGATGGTTTTTCGGGTACCAACAACCTCGATCACTTCAATATGATCAGGTTCTGTTTTAGATTGATCGTTGGTCTCCTGCGCTTTAGCAGCAAAGGCAAAAGAACTGGTCAGAGAGACGATTACCGCCATTTTTACCAATCTTGCAACAGGCGTAAGCCTGAATTGCTGCTCTTTTTTGCTTGAGTCAGCATCATTATCATATATCAGCGACATATCTAATTCCCCGTTGTCCATGTTTACGATCTTGTTGTTAGGCCTAACTGTTTCATTCAAGCAATGCATGTTCTGCTTGGAATATAACCAAATCAAATCTACGCATCAACCAATTATTAAATTTATATATTACCAATGCAAATTACCAATAAAAAATAATGAGATAGCAAAGGTAACTATCCATCTAGGTGTGAATCAGCGAATCGCCATAAAAAAAGCGCAAATTGGTATA
>JAHJNE010000663.1 GCA_018820995.1 Gammaproteobacteria bacterium
CTTGCTGTTTTTGGTAAAAATTTGTTGAACAAAAAGTACACCGAGCTTAAATTTGATTCGATTGCTGCGTTATCAGCAGTCACTCAATTGCGCGGTGAAGCTCGTCAGCTTGGTGTGGGAATGACCTATCATTTTTAGGACGCCCAACTGTTTAAAGCCTATTTTTCCCGCGCATTTCGCAAGTAAGCTATACCGGTCATCCTTGAATGAGGAGTTTCGCGACGGGTATATACCCAAAATCATTGAAGTTGCAGGTAGGCGACGAGTGAACGAGACCCCAGGAGCATAGTTTGCTATGTGACTGGGGTGAGTGAACGAAGGCAACACCCCTGCAGCTTCAAGGATGAAGGGTATAACAATAAGGAAATGCTGATGCGCTTTCAACTCTTGTGGCCGGTCATCGCCACTCTGCTCGTGCCGTTAATTGTGTCCTGGTTTGTCTACCCCAGCCATTTACCCCCCGGATTTGGCGAATTCCCACCGCAGTTTGTTGCTCAGGCACCTGGATTTAACCTGTTTTATTTTATTCTGGTCGCCATTGGTGCGGTCTGGATCAGTTGCATGATGCTGATCCCGAAAAAAATGGGATTTAAAGGCGCGGAACCCGCTCCCGCGGCTGATCGCAAGCCTTTGCCCTGGTGGTTTTATGCCGGTGCTGCCATTAACCTGTTTTTCTGGTATTTAATGTGGTCGCATTCGATGGCGTTTGGCGACTTAGTCTACTGGTCGTTCACCCCTTTGTGGTGGGGTTTTATTTTTGTTCTGGATGGTGTGGTTTATCAGCGCAACAACGGTGCTTCACTTTTTTCAAAACAACCGGTATTGATGGCTTTGGCCGGTCTGGTATCTATTGTGGGCTGGGCCTATTTTGAATATTACGACTACTTTGTCTTGGCGAACTGGTACTACCCGGACTCTACAGTGGCGCCTTGGTCGCACACTTTGTTATCGATCGAATTTTTACTGACCTACAGCACAGTGACACCAGTGGTGCTGGAATGGTATTGCTTACTTCAGACTTTCCCGAAACTGGTTGCACGTTATAAAAATGGCCCGGTGTGGAATTTAAACGGTAACTATTTAATTGCCATTGGTGCCGTGCTGATTGGCTTAATGGTGCTTTATCCTTATCCGTTGTTCTGGGTGGTGTGGATTGGACCTTTTGCCGTGATGACTGGTGTGTTGCTGCGTCTTGGCATCTGGAACCCCTTTACCGATATCGCCAAAGGTGATTGGTCCGCGGGTTTACTGATCGGTATGGCGTCGCTGCTCAATGGCTTGTTCTGGGAATTCTGGAATTTTGGTAGCCATCATTTTGTGCAAGACCCGTTAACCAACCCGAATTATTGGGTGTACAACATTCCTTATGTCGATGTCATTCATTTATTTTCGGAAATGCCATTGCTGGGCTATTTTGGTTATATTCCATTTGGTGTGTTGGTATGGCAGGTATTTATCTGGAGTGGCAAGCTATTTGGTTTTAATACCGATATTAAACTGTTCCCATCTTCTTAATATCTGCATTTTCGAAAAGCGATTGGTCGTATTTTTATCACGACCAATCGCAATCTTCCCGCTGTAGTTCTTCTGCTGTAACTTTTTTGTTATGCTCGGGCAAACCATAAAAACAGTCTGCCTTGCAACTTTAGGGGAACCATCAAATGAAATACCTTGCTTTGAGTGCCATGACGTTAGCGTTATTAACCGCTTGCGGTCCAAAACCTGACACAAATGCCGTCGCTGCTGCGGCGCCTACCGAGACCGCGATGCCTGCAACTGCCGCTTTAAATTATGCACCTTCAAAAAAAGGTGAAGTGATTGATACTTATTTTGACACCCAGGTGGCGGACCCATACCGCTGGCTGGAAGATGACCGCAGCGCTGAAACCGGCGATTGGGTCAAAGCGCAAAACAAAGTGACCTTTGATTATCTGGCGCAAATTTCCTACCGCGAACAAATCAAACAACGGCTGACTGAATTGTGGAACTACGAAAAAGTCGGCACGCCAAGCACCGAAGGCGCTTATAGCTATTTTTCTAAAAATGACGGCCTGCAAAACCAGTCAGTGGTTTACCGCCAAAAAGCTGATGGCGCCGCTGAAGTTTTCCTCGATCCAAATACTTTCTCAGCGGATGCCACCACCTCTTTGGCCGATTTACAATTCAGCGATGATGGCTCGATTGCCGCTTATGCCATTTCCGAAGGCGGCAGCGATTGGCGTAAAGTGATCATCATCAATGCTGAAACTAAAGAACCGCGCGAAGCAGAATTGGTCGATGTGAAGTTCTCGGGCATTTCCTGGAAAGGTAACGAAGGGTTCTTCTATTCCAGCTATGACAAACCAACCGGCAGTGAACTGTCGGCGAAAACGGATCAACATAAGCTGTATTACCACCAATTAGGCACAGCACAAAAAGATGACCCGGTGTTATTTGGTGCGACCGATGCAGAAAAACACCGGTATGTCGGTGGTCAGGTGACCGAAGATGGTCAGTATCTGATTGTGACTGCATCCAATGCCACTTCAGGCAATAAATTGTTTATCAAAGATTTAACCAAAGCAGATAGCCCAATGGTGGTGATCGACGCCGATGGAAAAGCCGATTACCAGTTGGTGACGAACGTTGGTAGCAAGTTGTATTTTGAAACCAACTTAGATGCGCCGAATAACCGGTTAGTGATGATTGATGCCACCAAACCGGCAAAAGATCAGTGGGTGGATATTATTCCTGAAACCGGCAACGTGCTGAGTGTCAGCAAAGGTGCTGGTTTCTTGTTTGCCAATTATATGGTCGATGCGGTGTCCAAAGTGCAACAGTTTGATCTTGATGGCAAACTGGTGCGTGACATCCAGTTACCGGGTGTAGGGTCAGTCGGCGGCTTTGGTGGAAAAACCAAAGATACCGTGTTGTATTACAGCTTCACCAACTACAACACGCCAGGCACCAGCTATGCGTTTAATCCGCAAACCGGCGATTCTACGGTTTACTTTAAACCTGCTGTGAAATTTAACAGCGACGATTATGAGTCGAAGCAGGTGTTCTACACCAGCAAAGACGGCACCAAAGTGCCAATGATCATCACCCATAAAAAGGGCATTCAACTCGACGGCACCAATCCAACCATGCTGTATGGCTACGGTGGTTTTAACGTCAGCCTGACACCACGTTTTAGCGTGTCGAACCTGGTGTGGATGGAAATGGGCGGTGTTTACGCTGTACCTAACCTGCGCGGTGGTGGTGAATATGGCAAAGACTGGCATAACGCCGGCATTCAAATGAAAAAGCAAAACGTGTTTGATGACTTTATTGCTGCCGGTGAATACCTGGTCGCCAATAAATACACTTCGAATGCTAAGCTGGCGATCAGCGGTGGCTCAAACGGTGGTTTGTTAGTTGGCGCTGTGATGACGCAACGTCCTGATTTAATGAAAGTGGCGCTGCCAGCGGTTGGTGTACTGGATATGCTGCGTTACCATACCTTCACCGCTGGTGCTGGCTGGGGTTATGACTACGGTACCGCCGAGCAAAGCAAAGAAATGTTCGAGTACTTAAAAGGTTATTCACCGGTGCATAATGTCAAACAAGGCGTGGCGTATCCGGCGACTATGGTCACCACCGGCGACCACGATGACCGTGTGGTGCCAGCGCACAGCTTTAAGTTTGCGGCAGAGCTGCAAGCCAAAGCGGGTGGCAGCAATCCACAGTTGATCCGGATCGAAACCAACGCCGGTCACGGTGCTGGTACACCGGTGTCGAAGTCGATTGAACAAGCAGCCGATGCGTTTGGCTTTACTTTGCACAATATGGGTGTGACAGCCTTACCCGTGAAGATGTAATTGGTCATATCCACAAGGTCGGTGTCAAAACCAGCCTAAAGTGATAATGAACAACACCGAGGGCCTGCATGCAGGCCCTTTTTATTTAGAAAGTGTCGGTTATTGCGGTCAGTTTCTGCGTTGCCGCAGTTTATTGTGGCAGCAAGTGCAGGCGAATGTTTTGGTAAGTATCCACCCAAAACCGGTCTGGGTGTTTGGCTAAATAAGCCAGAAATTGCTGGTGAATGTTGGTATCAACTTGTAGATGATCCCCGCCAACGCCGTGAAAAGTGATACTGGCGATGGTGCCGTTAGTTGCCGCTTGTTCTACATAATCAATGAGTTGCTGCAACGTGGGTTCGACTGGAAACCAGGTCGGTAATTGTTTGCCGGAAAGCTCACTCATCGAAGTCACCGGCGGCCCCAGCACTTTGATCCCGCTAAACAGCGGTGTCACATTCGCTAAATAATCGCCGTCCAGTACCTGGGTGTCGCCACAAGGTGGGGTAAAGGTGCGGCTGGTTTGGCCATCAAGCTGTTGTAGCTGTTGATTAGCAGCCCGAATTTCTGCGTTGATTTTAGCCAGCGGCCACTGGTCTAAATCCTGCTCTTTGGTGACCCATTCGCGATTGGCCAAAGACGCGCGACAGGCGTGGTGAATCGTATGGTTGCCAAGCTCGTGGCCAGCTTTGGCCAGTGCCTGCCATTCGGCTTGCCGGGTTTTGTAGGCGTCGGAATTGAGTGTCAGATAAAAAGTCGCTTTGAGGTGATGTTCGGCTAATGCCTTGACGGCATAATCCAGTTGGCTGTTAAGGGCATCGTCATATGACAAACTGACCGCAGCTTTGGCGCCGCCAGGCCAACTTTGTGGCGGCGGCACTGGTTCTTCTGCGGCAACAGTCAAGCTAGTAAAACTGAGGCAGCTCAAACCCAAGCCGCTCAAACCGAGGCCAGAGCAGCTGGTTACAATTATCATCCTGAACACAGTTTTTATCATCTACCGTTCCTGTCTGAAACACTGAACACCGCAATGGCGTTTCTTAAAGTGCCACATCTGCGAGCTGAACTCAATCCATCAGCCGCCAGTGCCGGTTAAAGGCCGGATGCTGCAGTTGCTGATGGCTGGCAATGATTAAAATCCCGTCTTTTTGCCAATGCGCCAGCCCCTGCAGTAGCTGGTCGGCACTTTGTTGGTCTAAGCCGGCAAAAGGCTCATCCAATAACAGCACCGGTGTTTTCAGCAATAATAACCGCGCCAACGCAAACCGGCGTAGCTCGCCACCGGATAAACCAACACCATAGTCACCTAGAATTGTAGCTAAACCCGCCGGTTGTTTTTGCAACCAAGAGCTCAGACCGGTCAGCGCCAATACTTCTAACAGCTGTTGATCGCTGGCGGTAGGTTGCGCCAGTCGCAGATCTGCGGCA
>JAHJNE010000664.1 GCA_018820995.1 Gammaproteobacteria bacterium
CCACTGTGTTTAATGCTGGGGACTGTGCAATTTAACCAAATGTTGGCTGGTGCCCACGCCATGGATCAGCATTTTGTCCAGGCGCCACTGGCTGAAAACATGCCGGTGATTCTGGCGTTATTAGGCGTTTGGTATATCAATGGTTTAGGTTGTCAGGCGCAAGCTTTGTTACCATATAGCCATTATTTACGGTTGTTGCCATCGTATGTACAACAACTGGATATGGAAAGTAACGGTAAAGGCGTTGATGTTAACGGTGATAAGTTAACTCCGGCGACAGCACCTGTGATCTGGGGTGATGCCGGGACCAATGGTCAGCATGCCTACCATCAGTTATTGCATCAAAGTGCTTTGGCCGTGCCAGCAGACTTTATTCTGCCAATAAAACCAGCGCATGATCTACAAGATCATCACCATCGGTTAGCGGCTCACTGTTTTGCGCAAACCCAAGCGCTGATGCAAGGCAAAACGCTGGATGAAGCCACTGCAGAAGTCATGGCTGCCGGAGGCTCTGCTTTTGAGGCTGCAGCACTTGCACCGCACAAAGTATCACCGGGTAACAAACCGAGTAATACGTTGCTGTTGCCTGAGTTGTCACCTTACTATTTAGGTACCCTGCTCGCTTTATATGAGCACAAAGTATTTGTGCAAGGTGTGCTTTGGGATATCAATTCCTTTGACCAGTGGGGTGTGGAATTAGGGAAACAACTTTCAACCCCCATTTATCAAGTGCTGTCAGGTCAGCAACAACATCAGTTTGATGCGTCGACTGAGCGCTTGATTCAGTTGTTTAGAAAATAATCAAAGAGTTACCAATTTGAGGGCCGCAATTGCGGCCCTTTTTTATGCACTGATGCGAGGTTGTTTCTTATTTAAGTTAACGAAAGCTCCCGCTCAAAATTTTCATTTGGACGCGAATTGTTCATTTTCACTTCATCTTTCTGTCATCTAGCTATTTTATTTTGTCACAAAGTGTGATATCAATTTTGGCGATAATAACAACAACTCAGCGAGGTGCAGTATGGAAAGCTTTGAGGACTTACTGAACATGTTGGAGCGTCCAGCCGCGAAAAGCAGTCGAGCGGTGAAGCGCAAATGGCGCGAAATTGAAGCTGTCAAAGAACGGCAGAGATTACGCAAAGAGCTGGAAGACATAGACTTTAACTTCGATGACAACCTGATTGAACAGCTGATGTAAACATGAAAAGCCCTCCTCTTTTTGGTGGGCTTTTTAGTTTCTAAAGCTGACAAGCTGAATGATAAAGACTGCAACTTTGGGTTGTGGTCTTTATGTTTTGCATTGGCACTATCAATAGCACACCGCTGCAGTGGTTTTGCCTGCTGAGGTGCCTGTTACGTTGAAGATGCCAATATCGTTATACCTGCCAATCAATAGCCGTTTTACCCTGCGCCTGTAACCACTGATTCGCCGCCATAAAATGACCGCAGCCTAAAAAACCGCGATGCGCTGACAATGGTGACGGATGCGGCGCCGTTAAAATATGATGTTTGTCGCTATCAATCAGTTTTTGTTTTTTCATCGCATGCGAGCCCCAAAGCAGAAACACCACAGGTTCAGCCTTGTCACTGATGGCACGGATCACATTATCGGTAAATTGCTCCCAGCCTAAGTGTCGGTGAGAGTTAGGTTGATTCGCCACCACTGTCAATACGGTGTTGAGCAGCAACACGCCTTGGGTTGCCCAACTTTCCAGACAACCGTGTTTTGGCATCTGAAAATCCGGGTACTCCAATGCCAGTTCTTTGTACATATTGCGCAATGACGGTGGGATCGCCACACCAGGTCGCACTGAAAAAGATAAACCATGTGCCTGATTCGGGCCATGGTAAGGATCTTGTCCAATAATCACCACTTTCAGATGGGCAAAATCAGTCAGCTTAAACGCTGAAAACACATCAGCTTCAGGTGGATAAATCACTTCACCAACAACGCGGGCTTGCTTGACCGCGTCGATGATTTGCTGAAAGTAAGGCTGAGATTTCTCAGCCCCAATCACATCATGCCAACTTAAATGCACAGTTTATTTCCTGTATCGAAGGCCGCTATTTTTCCAGCGACAGCAGAACTTTGCGCAATTCTACAAAATCCGCTGCCATATCAACAGCTAAACTTGCTTCCCCCGCCACCGCCGCCAATGCAGGTGGTAAAGCGATTGGATTGCCCAGAATATTCTCAACCTGCTCTTTAAATTTTGCCGGATGAGCCGTCCCTAAGAAAATACCAAATTCACCAGCCTGCAATTCTCGCTTCAAGGCGCGATAGGCCACAGCAGCATGCGGCTCACTTAAATAACCAAGCTGGGCTAATTGGCGCATTGCCAGTTGGGTGTCTTCCTCATCAACCATTGCCGTGACTAAATCACTGCGCTGGATCACGCCTTGTGTGAGTAAGTCTTCGACCCGCGGCCAGTTATTAGGCGCACTGACATCCATGGCATTGGACAACGTTGCCACAGTTGGTTTAACTTGCCAGTCACCACTTTGCCAGTAGCGAGGTACCGTATCATTGGCATTGGTTGCTGCAATCATGCGCTTAATAGGCAAACCTAGAACCTTAGCAATCAAACCGGCGGTCAAATTGCCAAAATTACCACTGGGTACCGATATGACGATATTGTCACGTTTTGCCAGCGGCACCTGCGCCACCGCTTCAAAGTAATAACAGATTTGGGCAAACAAACGGCTGATATTAATCGAGTTCGCAGAATTGATGCTCAGACGCTTGACCAAATCACGGTCATTAAACACTTCTTTGACCAATGCCTGGCACTGATCAAAATCGCCATCCACCGCCAGGGTATGGATATTTTCACCCAAAGTGGTAAATAGCTTTTCCTGTAAAAGACTGATTTTTCCTTTCGGGAATAAAATCACCACCTGCGCCCCCGGGCGCTGATAAAAAGCGTGGGCAACTGCAGCGCCGGTATCACCCGACGTTGCGGTCACTATCGTAGTATTGGTCACCCCAGAGCGCTGCTGGGACGCCATTAAGGCGCGCGCCATAAAACGGCCGCCAAAGTCTTTAAAAGCTAATGTTGGCCCATGAAACAGTTCCAAACAGGCAACATCATCGGTCACCGCCGCCAATGGCGCTCCAAAAGCAAAAGCTTCGGCAACCAGTGCCGACAGTTCAGCTTCGGGCAGTTCGTCACCAATCAACGCTTGTAAAATGGCCGCACTACGTTCGGCAAAAGGTTTCGCCAACAATGCTTCTACGTCCAGCTTTGGCCAACTATCCGGCAAAAATAACCCTTGCTGTTCACCCAAACCAATGCTGACTGCTTCTAAAAAACTCACTTTCTGGGACGGAACTTTGATATTTCTTAACTGCATTTCACTTCATCCTGTGTAATTTCTTTATGCTAAAACCCGGGCACCGGCGGTTGCCAAAGTACAAATATGGGTCATTGCATCGTCATTCTTTTCATAATGTTGCTGAAAATAAGCCGCGGCAAATTGTGCTTGCTGATCGTTCTGACATACGGCAAATAAGGTTGGCCCAGCACCGGAAATTCCTACATGACCAATGCCCTCAGCCATTAAGGCCGCGCGGATTGGCGCTAGCTCTGGGATCAGCGGTAGCCTGGCAGGTTCAGCTACTAAATCCTGCAGCGATGCATAGGCTTCCGTTTCGTCCTGGCAATACAAAGCACTGACAAACCGCGATAACATATTGGCAAACCGGATACTGTGTTTAAGGCTTAAAGTCTGGGGTAACACTTCCCTTGCCGCTTTTGTTGACAGTACGGTCCCCGGATAACACAGCACCACCTGCCAATGGGCAAACCATGGCAAAGGCCGATACAACAACGGGCTCTCCGGTAGCATTAACAGCAACC
>JAHJNE010000665.1 GCA_018820995.1 Gammaproteobacteria bacterium
TACAAGGGTTTAGACCATTTATCGTCAGATTGTAATTCTATAGACGTAATGAACGCTGTGATTTCTTTACGGCAAAGTAAGTTGCCAGACCCAGGAAAGTTAGCAAATTGTGGTAGTTTTTTCAAAAATCCGGTGGTAAACGAACAGCAGTTTCAGACATTAATTAAGATGTTTCCGCAGATGCCTAACTACCCACAGCCCGGTCAGCAGTACAAGATTGCGGCTGCATGGTTAATTGAACAAGCTGGGTTAAAAGGACATCGTATCGGCAGTATCGGTTGTTACGAGCTGCAACCTTTAGTACTAATCAATTTTGATAGTGGTACTGCATCGCAACTAGCCGAATTAATAAACTTAATTCAGCAGACGGTACATCAGAAGTTTGCAATTTCTTTGGAACCTGAAGTTAGGTTATTGTCTGAAAATGACTAGAATTCTTGCCCAAAGCCTAGCCCTGCAACGGCAATTAATAATGCAGTTAAGTGATGGGAAAACTTATTCCGGTGAACTGCTAGCCGATCAAACAGGCATCAGTCGCGCAGCAATAGCTCGCCATATTACGCAATTGAAAAGTTATGGTGTCGACATTTACTCTATTAAGGGCAAAGGTTACCGACTTAGTTCTCCATTGCAGTTGTTGGATGCTTCGAAAATTCGGCGCTACCAAGCTTGTGGGATGGCTGAGATTTTGTTGCAACATGTCACTGATTCTACGAATAGTCAGTTGATGCGCTGGTTGCAGGATGGCCAGCAATTGGTTAAAGGTGCGGCCCTCGTCGCTGAAGCACAAACTGCAGGGCGCGGTAGGCGGGGCAATAGTTGGTTTTCTCCGTTCGGTGCAAACCTTTATTTCTCTGTTTATTGGCAACTAGACCAAGGTATCCAAGCTGCTATGGGCCTAAGTTTGGTCATTGGAATTGCAGTGGCTGAAGTACTGGAACAGCAGTTCGGACTGCCAGTTCGATTGAAATGGCCTAATGATGTCTATTTAGCAAACAAGAAGCTGGCAGGGATCCTAATTGAATTGGCAGGCCAGAGTCATGCCCAATGTGACTTGATTATCGGTTTAGGTCTAAATTTAAATATGCCTCCAAACGCAGACAACCAAATAACCCAAGCTTGGACTGATTTACAACAACATTTGTCCGCCCCAATCGACCGAAACCAACTTATTGCTCTATTACAAACGAAAATCGTGACGCACCTTAAAACATTTGAGTTAACAGGTTTTAAGACATTTTGTGCTGGCTTTAATCAGCGGGACCAATTCATGGGACAGACAGTTTGCTTAAGTAGTGGAGATAAACGGTTTTTGGGGCAGTGTCTTGGAGTCGATAGCCAGGGTGGCCTCTTATTGGAACATGACGGAAGTGTGCAAAGTTACTTCGGCGGCGAGTTAAGTTTAAGAGGTACTTCGCATGGCTGAGTTATTACTGGATATCGGGAATAGCCGGACAAAAGCGGTATTGCATTGCAATGGATCCTTTACGTTATTGCCGACTCATTACGATATGGAAATTCAGAAATATCAGATTTCCGCAGTTATTTGCGCGTCGGTCGCCAGTGACGAGCGGATCGCTACAGTCCAAAAGGAAAGTGGTTTGCACAATATTCCCTGGCAGATTGTACACAGTGAATCGTCAAAGTCAGGGCTTCGAAATAAGTACATAGAGCCCCATTTATTAGGTGTAGATCGATGGCTTGCTATGCTAGGTGCAGTCAAGCACTGGCCGCAGCAATCGTTATTAGTCGTCGATGCGGGCACTGCCTTAACATTAGATTGGGTCGATGAAAATGGCCAACATCTTGGCGGTTGGATTATTCCGGGTTTTCGCTTACAACAACAGGCCGTCATCGGTCAAACTGCCAAGGTTTTTAACAACAGCATGGAAAATGCAAACGTCGCATTAGGTACGGATACCAGCAGTTGTCTGCAAAATGGTTGTTTGAGCGCAGCAGTGGCTGTCATTCGGCAAGCCGTTCAATTAAATGCTCCCACAAGAGTCGTTATGACTGGTGGCGATGCTGCTCTATTATTACCCTATTTATCTGAGCTGAATCCTGAAGTTGAGCCGTTACTTATCTTTCACGGATTAGGTCTTTACATCTGAAAACATAGCTTATTGGCGATCTATTGAGCATTTGACCTGAAAAACCAAGTTTTTTTCAGATTTAGAGTTGCACCGACCTATTCATTCCACTAGAATTCGCACCCACTGACGTAGCCGCTTTAGCTCAGTTGGTAGAGCAACTGACTTGTAATCAGTAGGTCATCCGTTCGACTCGGATAAGCGGCACCAGTTTTAGTGGAGGGGTTCCCGAGTGGCCAAAGGGATCAGACTGTAAATCTGCCGGCACTGCCTTCGAAGGTTCGAATCCTTCCCCCTCCACCATTTCTTCGTCAGGAATGATAGCTACGAGTAGGCCGCGGGCATCGTATAATGGCTATTACCTCAGCCTTCCAAGCTGATGATGCGGGTTCGATTCCCGCTGCCCGCTCCAAAATTTGAAATAGATGCTGATATAGCTCAGGCGGTAGAGCGCATCCTTGGTAAGGATGAGGTCCCCAGTTCGATTCTGGGTATCAGCACCACTTCGTATTTTCCTTCTCCTGCTTTATATATCAAAACCTAATTTTATCTAATCGCCGTTTTGTTTAAAAAGGGTCTACTCCATGGCTAAGGCTAAATTCGAACGTAACAAACCGCACGTAAACGTAGGCACAATCGGCCACGTTGACCACGGTAAAACTACTCTGACAGCAGCTATCACCAACGTATTGGCTAAACACTACGGCGGTCAGGCTTTCGCATTCGATCAAATCGATAAAGCA
>JAHJNE010000008.1 GCA_018820995.1 Gammaproteobacteria bacterium
ACTGTTTGCTGACTTAAGGTGCCTGATGGCAGCAATGGGATGCTGTTGCTGCCACTTTTGGCGATGGCATTGATGGCAATTGAACTCAGTTCTGGTGAACCATCCACCGGCAGATACATGGCGGCTCCAGCCACCGTGCTTTGGCCTTTTTTCTCACCCGCGCTCCATTGTGCAGAGTCACCCTGGCGCTCGAATTTTTCATTGATCGCAGAGCCAAAGGTTGAGGTTCCTTTGCTACTGTAACTGGCGATGGTGCCATCGGCATTCAGTTTGATGGATTCATTGAGTTCCGGTCCGCGACCGTTGTCTTTAAAAATGAACCGGACTTTCAGTTCGCCATTGTCTGCAATATCAACAATCTGCTCACCAGCTTTCACGCCATTATCGACCAAAATGGTGTAACGGCGCTGCTCGGCTGCCTGGCTATGAAGAGTAATACCTGCCAGCAACAGGGCGGCAATCGGGGTGAAACGCATCGGGAAATCCTTAACGGTGAGAGGCTAAGCACTGACAATACCAAAGCCGGTACTTCTTCCGCAATGACGATGGACGGCAGACGAAAGCGCTTTGACGTAATTCGACTCAGGCAGCCCTGAATGACAGCGCTGAATTTTGCTGACGAACAGACTTTTATGCCGATCAAACTGTTAAAAAATACCCACAACTGCACGGTCAGACTTTGGCCAGCGGCCGAATTAAGGTAGCATAGACTCCTTTGACCAGAATTTATTGTTGACCCCATGTCTGACGCAGTATTTCCTATTAGTGCAGCAACCCTGCAGCTTTGGTTTGATCCTGGTACTTTCCAGCGTGCCCGTGCCTATTGGCAGGCGGGTAAAGTGATTAAACTTGAATACAGTGAAGATTTGGCGCAGATCAGTGCGCAGGTCTGGGGTGAAGCTTTAACACCCTACCGGCAGTTTATTTCGTTAAAACCACATGGTGCCGAATGGCGTTTAACCGATACCTGCAGTTGTCCGGTGGGTGGGCGTTGTAAGCACGTGTTGGCGGTGTTGCTTAAACTCAAACAAGTGTATGAGCAACAACAGCTTGGACTTTCTCAGTTGCCAATGCGCCAGCTCAATCAATGGTTTAATGATGTCGAGCGGTTAGCGAATACCGATCCGAGCATTGGCAAGCTGAAAGATGTGGTGTTGTATATTCTTAGCTACGGCCAGTCTGGATTGCAGCTTTACCCGCGACGGGTGAAGCAAAGTAAAAAAGGCACTTACACCAAAGGCCAGACCATTAGCCATAGTGAATTCTCTGGTTACCTGGTGCCTTACTGGATCGAAGAAGCTGACTTTCGGCTGATAAATTTATTCCGCTCACAAAATATCCGTGAACAATCCTTACTGGAAGACGACTGGGGTTATCAGCTGTTGCAACAGCTGCTGGCAACGGGGCGCTGCTTTTTTGGTGAAGCCAGGCATGAGCTTAAACAAGGTGAACCACGGCAGTTGGAACTGCAATGGCTCGAGGGTAAAGCAGGTCATCAGCTGGTGTGGGATTTAGGTGACGATGCTGAACTGGAAGTGGTGTATACCAATCCGCCTTGTTATCTTGATACCACCCATTTTGTCATTGGTCCGTTGACTACTGAGCTTAGCGGCCGTGAACTAAAACTGTTGGCAAAAATGCCGCCGGTACCGGTCGCTGTGGTGCAGGACAGTTTAAGTAAATTGCAAAAATTATTCGGTAAAGTCAGTTTGCCGGTGCCAAAAGGTGTGGCATTGGAGCGGCTGGATGTGACGCCGACCCCGGTGTTGCAATTGCGGATGCAGCAGCAACAAACAGCTGGCACAAAAATACCCACCGCGCGTTTAGGTTTTGCCTATGGTGAATTTACCCTGGCACTGGATTTAAATCAGTCACAATCCGAAATGAAATTGCCTGGCCGAACCGTGTTTATCAAGCGGCAACGCGCGGTGGAAACCGCTGCATTGGAGCAGTTACTGCAGTATGGTCTGGTGCAATTAGCTGACGCTGATTCGACCGAAACAACGTCTACGGCATCATCCGACAATGGGCAGCCTACCAAACAACAATGGCGGCAGGCGTCTTTTGGTATCGGCGAAGGGCCTGACAATCCGCAACTGTGGCAACCGCTACTCCAGGCGCTGCCTGATTTAGCCAACGATGGCTGGCGGGTTGAGCAAGCTGCTGATTTTAATCTGGATATTCTGGTGTCTACCCCTTATTTGCAGGTCGAAGATGGCAAGCAGTCGGGCTTTAAACTAGGGATCCAGGTGGATATTGATGGCCAGCAAGTGCCGTTATTACCGCTGATTACCCAGTGGCTGCGCCAATATGGTTTACCTACTTCTCAACAACATATCTGGCTGAGTTTACCGCAGGGCAAGCTAGCTTTACCGGTGAGTTTAATTCAGCCGCTGATTGACACCATCGTAGAACTTTTGAATCTGAGTAAACCGGTGTTGATGCTGGAATTACCGGATTACAAAGCGGCCTTGTTGCCCGCGCCTGGTGCTGCCGAAGTCAAATATCTGAATGCCGGCCGCTTGGAACGACTGACGAGTCAGTTGCATCATTTTAACGGCATCAGCGAAGTCGCCAAACCTCAAGCACTGCAGGCTGAATTGCGGCCCTATCAGCAACAGGGTCTGAACTGGCTGGGCTTTTTGCGTCAATATGGATTGGGTGGCGTGCTGGCCGACGATATGGGTCTTGGGAAAACCTTGCAGGCGCTGAGTTTTCTACAAAGCGAACGCGAAGCAGGCCGATTAACGCAGCCGGTGCTGATTGTTTGTCCCACCAGTTTGCTTGGCAACTGGCAGCAAGAAGCCGAGCGGTTTACTCCTGAACTTCGGGTGTTGCAGTTGTATGGTCCAAAACGTCAGGCCTTATTTGAACTGTTGCCAGACTACGACATTATTGTCACCAGTTACCCTTTGGTGGTGCGGGATATTGCGCTTTATCAGCGCTATCGTTTTAGTGCGGTGATCCTGGATGAAGCACAGCATATTAAAAACTCGGGCAGTCAGGCCGCACAATCAGTCAGGTTATTAAAAGCCGATTTTCGATTAGCGCTGTCGGGAACGCCACTGGAGAATCACCTCGGTGAGCTGAAATCGTTGTTTGATTTTGTGTTACCTGGTTTATTGGGTACCGAACAGCATTTCCAGCAGGTGTACCGAAAGCCGATTGAAAAGCATGCAGATGCAGAACGTGCTCATGCCTTAAAACAAAAAATTGCACCTTTTATGCTGCGTCGCACCAAGTCGCAGGTTGCCACCGAATTACCTGAAAAAACCGAGATCCTGCAACTGTTAGAGCTCGAGTCTGATCAACGTAATTTATATGAAAGTATCCGGCTGGTGATGGAAACCAAGGTGCGTGAATTGTTCCTGCGTAAAGGTGTCGCGGCCAGTCAGATTGAGTTTTTAGATGCGTTGTTGAAACTGCGTCAGGCCTGTTGTGATGCGCGCCTGGTACCTATTGAGCAGGCGCAGTCGGTGAAACACAATGCCAAATTGCAATGGCTGCGCGATAACTTGCCGGAAATGATTGAAGAAGGCCGGAAGATTCTGTTATTCAGTCAATTCGCCAGTATGTTGAATCTGATTGAACAAGAACTGCAATTCATGGGCATTTCTTATAGCAAACTCACGGGTCAAACGAAAAGACGGCAAGAACAAATTGACGCTTTTCAGCATGGTGACAATTCTGTGTTCTTGATTAGTTTAAAAGCTGGGGGCACCGGTTTAAACCTGACTGCCGCAGATACCGTGATCCACTATGACCCATGGTGGAATCCGGCGGCTGAAAACCAGGCCACTGACCGGGCGCATCGGATTGGTCAGGACAAAGCGGTGTTTGTTTATAAACTGATTGTTCGCCATACCGTTGAAGAGAAAGTACAAAAATTACAGCAGTTTAAGCAAGGTTTGGCCGACCAGTTGTTTGCGGGCGGTAAAGGGCAGGTATGGCAAGGCAATGCTATCGACTTATTGTCACTATTCAGCGAAGAAGCCATTCCGGCCGTGTCGTCTGAAGACCATGCAGTGCTGAAACCTTCCAAAGCAGATGTCTGAGCAAAGAGTTGCCAGATGAAAGGGTTAGGGCGACAGTTCGATATGCAGCAGCACTGATTGCTTCAATATCAATCGCTTACAGCTGCAGCGCTTGGATTGTAGAGTTGTGACTGCACTTGTTGCATATATTGCTGCAAAGAGCTTTTGCTTTTTTCGTCGTGCCAGCTCAGCATTGTTTCCTGATAGGTCGGGTTGCGCCAAAGGCTTAACAACTGCTGGTTTATTTTAGCAATCAGTTTCGGGGCATCCGGATGTTTACTGCAAGCAACATGAGTGGTTTGGTAGTTTTGGTCGCCTGCCAACAAATAAAAACGTAGTTTTGCCGTCGGATGTTTTGAATAGTTGAGTAAAAAACTAATGCGATGTGGGTATTCAAGGAGATAGTCAACACGACCCGCGACTAATAAGTCGACTGGATTTTGGTCAGTCGAACTTTGTGTACCTAGCAAACCGCCTGGTATCGTTCTGGCTAGTTCTATCAGTGGCGAGTAAGCACGACCAGACTCCAGTAATCCAAAATGAAGTTGGCGCTTGATGAGTTGCTGTAAATCAACGTTTGGCTTTTGCTGAACTAGTAGTTCTTGGTCCAGTTGGCTGCCTTCGGCAGTGACCAGGGTGAGCGGCATAACGACACTCGCTGGCAGCGACACATACATTTGTTGCTGGCGTTTTGGGGTGGATAGAATGCCAAAGCTGCAATATAAAGCAGAGGCGTCACCGTGCAGGACTTCGCGCCGCTCAAAGCTGACAAAACGTGAACGATGCTGATATTGTGGCAACTGTGCCATCAGCATTTTTTCCATCAGATCGGACGAACCCTGACCTTGCGCTGGGCCCGACAATACCCGAAACGGTGCCAGATCTGACATTAACCATTGGATCACAGGTTCAGATGCATGCGCCTGACTAAACAAACAAAATAAAAATAGAACCAGACCACGCACAATCGTCATCAATATAATCCGTTAATCGAAGCAGATTCACCTTAGCAAGCCATCTCTGGTCTGGCAAGTGTGATAAAAAACGGAACAAAAATGCTATGGTGCGTTGCACCCTTGAGAATTCATCTGAAATGAGGAACCGCCAAACGTGATGAAAACGCAATTTATGGCTTGGGCGAACATGCAAACCTGGCTAGAACCGACACAAGCTTATTACCTGATGGTGATGGCGCTGATTATTGTCACTGCATTGCTGCTCCATTTGACCTTGCACCAGGGTGTGTTGCGGCTGATGAAACAACATGTCGGTGAGCCGGGGACTAATTGGCGTCAGGCGTTATACCGCAATAAATTATTAAGCCGGATGGCGTTGACTGCACAGGGGATGATTCTCGAAGTGCAGGCCACGATATGGCTGGACGAGGGTAGCAATACTTTATTGTTAATTTCATTGCTGTCCCAGTTATGGGTTCTTTTATATGGCCTGCTCAGTGGTTTTGCGTTGCTCGATACCATAGAAGCCGTGATGCAAAACAACGGCTTTGGGAAAAAAGCGCCAGTCCGTGGTTTGTTTCAGAGTTTAAAATTGGCCGCTTCAGTGCTGGCGGTGATTCTGGCGTTGTCGATGATTTCTGGTAAGTCGCCTTTGCTGTTGTTAAGCGGCCTCGGTGCCATGACCGCCATCTTATTGTTAGTGTTTAAAGACCCCATTTTAGGTTTTGTCGCTGGTATTCAATTGTCAGCCAATAAAATGCTGATGCTGGGCGATTGGCTCGAGATGCCAAAATACGGTGCCGACGGCGAAGTGATCGAAATGAACCTCACCACGGTGAAGGTGCGGAACTGGGACAATACCATCACCAGTATTCCGGCTTATGCCTTAATTTCAGATTCATTTAAAAACTGGCGTGGCATGAGTGAGTCTGGTGGCCGCCGAATTAAAAGGTCGATTTTTATTGATGCCAGCAGCGTGCGGTTTTTACAACAAGCCGATATTGAGCGGCTAGAGAAGTCTTTATTATTAAAGCCTTACTTTCTTCAAAAATTACCGGAAATCGAGGCTTATAATCAAAGTCTCGATTTAAGTTGTGCGCTCAACGGTCGGCGTTTAACCAATCTTGGTACTTTACGGGCTTATCTGACCGCATTTTTAAAACAACATCCGGATATTCACCCACGAATGACGCAAATGGTGCGTCAACTCTCTCCAGGCGCTACCGGCATTCCGCTGGAAATTTATGCCTTTTGTAGTGACACTTCCTGGCTCCACTATGAAGCGGTGCAGGCGGATATCTTTGATCATGTGTTTGCGGTGATTACCGAGTTTGATTTGCGGGTGTATCAGCAGCCATCTGGCTATGATTTACGGCAGTTGCAAGCTGCAAGTTTAACTATTCCCTCTTCGGTCGCAGCAGTGGATGCGCCATCCAAGGCTACCCGCAGCGTTGATGCGACGGCAGATTGATCGTCGTTGGCAGTAGCAACTTACGGACGGTACAAGTTTACAATTCCGTGAGTAGCTGCTGCCAGTTCTGTTTATAACGACGGGATGCATTGACCCATTTGCCATCAGACAACTGGAACTGGTAGTCATTGTTGTATGGTTGTACTTTGTGAATATGATGCAGGTTAACCAATGTTGAGCGGTGAATTTGGACAAAGTGCGCAGGTAGCCGCAGTAATAGCTCTTTCATCGTTTCGCGGATCACCACACTATCCTTCAGCGTCTGAATACACATGTAATTGCCAGCGGCTTCAATCTGAACAATATCAATATCATCCAACAGCAAGGTGGATGCGCCAGTACGGAATGACAGTTTATGACTGATGGTTGCCGGTAATTCAGGTTGTTTGTCCAAAGTTGTGCGGGCATCCATCAAGCACTGCGCCAGTCGCTGCCTTGAGACAGGTTTTAGCAAATAATCAAAAGCAAAATGTTCAAAAGCTGAAAAAGCGTATTGCTCATAAGCAGTCACCAGGATCAGCAAAGGAGGGGAAAGTGCCGACGCCTTGTTCAGTTGCTTCAGAATATCAATGCCTTTCATGCCTGGCATCTGTATATCGAGGAATACCAAATCAACCGGATTTTGTTGTAAGTAATTCAAGGTATCGTCGCCATTGTCAAAGCAGGCAACAATATTCAAATGAGGGTAGTTCGCGAGTTTTGCTTTTAAATTGCTGATAGCTAAAGGCTCATCA
>JAHJNE010000666.1 GCA_018820995.1 Gammaproteobacteria bacterium
GTGGCAAATTGAGAATATCTATCAGTTTGCTCATCGGGTATTTGGCTTGCAACTGCTTGATCCGACTATTTATTTTATTGACTATTTACCTTCCGAAATTCACATCGTCGATGTTTTTTTGACCGTGACAGTGGCCTTAACACTCAGCCTGCTGGCAACGTTGTATCCAGCGTTAAAAGCGGCAAAAGTACAACCAGCACATGTATTGGGTCAACGTTGAGCGCTTTGCTGGCGCGCTTTACAACGGCGACGCCAGCGCTTAGCAACCATATAACGCCAGCCATGATGTACCAAAAAAGCGCCCAGCGTTGCAGAGATAATTCCGCTCACTAAACAACCGGTTAAAAAGGGAATACCGACACTTTCAATACTTTCGATCAGCCAATGCCAGCTGATTTCAAACGCAAACTCCTGCACCGGTAAATTCAGTAGGAAATTCCCAAACCGATAACACAAGTAAAAAATAACCGGCATCGTCAGCGGGTTGGTCAGCCAAACTAAAGCAATCGATAACGGTAAGTAAGCGTGAAAGCTAATCGCTAAAAAAGCCGCGACCACCATTTGAAACGGAATAGGCAGAAAAGCACAAAATAATCCGACTGCGACCGCATTGCGGGCAGAGCGACGATTGAAGTGCCATAAGTTTGCATCGTGCAGCGCTGGACCGAGGATCCGTAAAGATTTGTGCGCACGCAACTTTTCAGTGTCGGGTTTTAATCGCTGCAACCAAGAGCTGAACATGTGGTTATTACTCTTATCAATCAACTTGTTAAGTTGTTATTACTACAGAAACCTAACTTTGGCGTTGTAACTGCCGCTTTTTCCAGACACGCCGGATATTCAGCCGCCACAAACCATCAATAATCATCCAGGATGTGGCCGAGACCACAGTGGCGAAAATCAGGCTACCGACCAAAAACGGCATGCCCACAGTGTGGACACTCGCCATTAGCCACTCAAAACTTGCATTAAATTCAACATTTTGCATGGGATGCCCTAGTACAACAATACCAATGTTGTCGCAAATGTAAAAATCGGCGCCATGGTAAACGGGTTGGTGATCCAACACAATGCGACTGATACCGGAATATTGACCCTAAATAAAATCGCCAGTGCCACAGCGAGCACTGTTTGGCCCGGAATTGGCATTAATGCGGCAAAAATGCCGGCAGCAAAGGCACCACGCACTGATCGTCGATGTAAATGCCACAAATTATTATCGTGAATCAACCTGCCAAAAATTTTCCTCGAAGGATGATTTTTAATCGACGCTGGATCTGGCAGGTATTTCTTTATAAAGTGTTTAGGTATTACAACTCATTAACCAAAAATAAACATGGAACGTTTTTGTTTGGGTGTCCTAACGGCTGCATTGGCATCTTTGTGGTTGCCGATGTTGCCGGGTCTGAACGGGCCGTTGCTTCTGCATCTGCTTGCCGTTGGGTTGCGCCAGTTTTTTCTGGCTGGGATCGGCGTATTTTTGCTCAGTCTTTGTTTGACTATGCAGCATCACGAAGATACCCGTCTGCAATTGCTGAATCAGCATACCACACTGGTGGCCGGCACTGTGGTCAGCATTCCACAATCCTACGACATTGGCAGCAGGTTTATATTACAGCTCCATGAAACTGTAAAGAACAAACCGCAAAACGCCGCAGGAGGTTTGCTACAGGTGCGTTGGCCGCAAACTGAGATCCAGCCAAAACAGGGGCAACGCTGGCTGTTTCAATTAAAACTTCGGCCGATACGCGGTCTGGCGAATCCGGGTCGAGGTGTCAGCGAAGCGCACGCGCTAGTTCAGGGATTATTGTTGCAAGGCACTGTCGTTGGCAAGGCAGAGTATCTTGGTGGTTATGCCGTTTGGCGGCAACGGGTTTATGATCAGATGCAGCAGCAACTTGTCCCTTACTCAACGGCGCCGCTGCTGATTGCGCTGACGGTAGGTGAACGTCCATTTAGCGATGAAACCTGGGGCGGTTTGCAAGCAACGGGTCTGTCGCATCTCATTTCAATTTCAGGCATGCATATCGCGCTGGTGTTTGGCTGGCTTTTGCTGTTGCTGCCGTTGTGGCGGCAGTTGCCATTGACTGCAGTGCAGCGTCAGGCATTGGCGTGGCTTGCTGCATTGTTGGCTGCATTTTTTTATTGTCAGCTTGCGGGTTGGGCCATTCCAACATTGCGCGCCATGCTGGCATTGAGCTTGGTTGTTTGGCTAAGGTTATTGTATCGACGTTGTAGCGGTTGGCGCTTTAGTTTGGTGCTGACGGCGGGGTTGTTGTTGTGGCAACCGACATGGGTGTTGAGTTTGAGTTTCTGGTTATCAGTAAGTGCAGTTGCTTTAGTGTTTTTATTGCAGTGGCGTTATCCGACACCAAATGGCTGGCGGGCTTTGTTGTGGCATTTTTTACGCTATCAACTGCTATTTTGCTTGCTGATGTTACCTCTTGGCCTGTTGATATTTGATGGGGTGGCGCCTTTAGCATTGATTTCTAATCTGATTTTTGTGCCTTGGTGCAGTTTGCTGGCGATCCCACTGTTATTAGCCACTTTTTTATTGCAACAGCTTAGCGACTTACCGCTATCGGTGTTATGGCAAGGAATTGATTGGATTTATCAGCCCTTATGGTGGTGGCTGCAATTTGCAGCTGACAGCGAATCATGGTGGTCACTCCCGCAACAAACACCTTATGTGGCGATATTGCTGGTGATTGCTGCCAGCTGTTGTTTGCTGCCAAATCGAGTCTTCGGTTGGATGTTGGCTTTTGTCGGAAGCGTGCCATTGTTCTTCGGGTTAATGTTACCGATAGTCCCAAAGCTACATTTGGTGGACATTGGGCAGGGAACTGCGTTGGTGTTACAGCAAGGCCGATACGGCTTTGTTTATGACTTAGGGCCGCGCTATGGCAGTTATAGCGCAACTAAACAACAGTTGTTGCCGTTTTTACGTTACATCGGGGTGCGACAGCTTGATTATGTGGTGATTAGTCATGATGACAGTGATCATACCGGCGATCCTGCCGTGCTCAAATCCGCATTTCCTGAGGCGAAATGGGTCTCTGACGTGCAGCGGTTACAGCCCGATTTAAACTGTCGCCAGTTGCCTGCACAGTGGCAGCAGTTTCGTTTGCAGCAACTGTGGCCGGTATATGATCAGGTAAAGCGCAGTAAAAACGATAGTTCTTGTGTATTGCTGCTCAGTGTTGGCAGCTTTCAAATTTTGCTGACTGGTGATGCCAGTAAAAATGTCGAGCAACAGCTGATGCGATTAAATCCAAAACTGCAAGCCGATGTCTTGGTGTTGGGGCATCACGGCAGTCGTACTTCATCCGATTTACGGTTCTTGCAGCAGTTAAAACCCGCCTTGGCGTTAAATAGCGCCGGCTGGCAAAATCACTATCAGCACCCAGCTGATTCCGTAGTGGCGGCCTTATCGTTACTGCAGGTTCCGCTTTGGAATACCGCTGAACAAGGCGCAATCAGTCTTACTTTTTCAAACGAGAAACTGATGTTACAAAGCGTTCGTCATGGCCGGTTGGTGAAATGGTTGGAAAATCTGCCTGAGCATGCTGAAAGTCAAACCACAACAAGGTAGAATGCCAAGGTTTTCAATTGTCAGGACGCTATTTTGACAGCACTTATTCAAGGTTCGACTTCTACCTTTCGCCGCTTATTAAGTTATCTGAAGCCTTATCGTACCGGTTTTATTGCTGCGATGATTGGAATGATCGGGTACGCATCCGTTGATGTGTATTTTGTATATCAGTTTGAAAAATTTATTGATAAAGGCATTACCGAACGCGATATGGATTATCTGGCTTTGGCCCCATATTTTGTCATCGTGATGTTTCTATTGCGCGGTGTGTTCCATTTTATTGCTAGCTACTGCCTGAATTGGGCTGGCACTCATATTGTCAAAGATTTAAGGCAGCAATTATTTAGTCAGATGATTGCGCTGCCTGTGAGTTATCATGACAAACATTCAACCGGCGAAATGATTTCCCGCATCACCTATGACGCTGAGCAAATTAAACAGGCCTCGAGTAAGGCTTTGGTCGTACTTATTCACGAAGGGGCCTTTGTTATTGGCTTGTTGGGCGTGATGTTTGTTAAAAGTTGGCAACTGTCAGCTATTTTTCTGGTGATCGTACCCATTATTGCCGTCATCGTTTCTAGTGTTTCAAAGCGTTTCCGTCAAATCAGCAACAACATGCAAGGAACAATGGGCGAAGTCACGGCCAGTGCGGAACAAATGCTGAATGGCCATAAGGTTATTTTATCGTTTGGTGGCAAAGAGATTGAAAATCAACGCTTTATGGCGGTGAACACTAAAAACCGTCGTTTAGATGTCAAGTTAGAGTCAACCCGAGCTATTAGCGTTTCAGTGATCCAGTTTATTGCGTCTTTTGCCTTAGCTTTTGTGATTTATCTGGCAAGTTTTCCGGAAATGCTCGATTCGCTGACTCCGGGCAAATTCACCGTCATTATTACCTCAATGATGTTATTGCTAAAACCGCTGAAGCAACTGACCACCGTCAACAGCGACTTTCAAAAAGGTATGGCTGCTGCAGCAACGGTATTTAGTGTCCTTGATCAGAAAACTGAACAAGATCATGGCACCATTGAACTACCTCGGGTGCAGGGCAATATTGAATTTAAACAGCTGACATTTACCTACCCAGGCCATGACAAGCAGGTGCTGCAGGATATTAATTTTACTGTCAAAGCCGGTCAAACAGTAGCCTTAGTGGGTAAATCCGGCAGCGGTAAAACCACCATCTCAAGTTTATTGCCACGTTTTTACGAAATTGAACAGGGCGAGATTTTGTTA
>JAHJNE010000091.1 GCA_018820995.1 Gammaproteobacteria bacterium
CTTGCTCATCTACCTTGGCCCAACTTTGCTGGAATTCCGCCAGCGAACCTTGCACCAGGGTGCTGAGTAGCAATTGGCCACCGGGTTTCAGGACCCGACACAGTTCGGTCAGCGCCGCAGCTGGTTCATGACACCATTGCAGCATCAGGCTACTAAAAATGATATCAACACTCTGATCCGGCAGTGGGATCTGACAAACATCCGCCTGCAAATAACGGCTCGCACAGCCGACCACCCGCGCTTGCGCCAGCATGGCAGGACTTAAATCAATCGCCCACAATTCTGTACAGTGTTGTTTTAACTGCGGATGATACCAACCGGGGCCACAACCTACATCCAATATCACCAGTGCATGCTTTGGCAAATGGGCAGCGAGATCGAGCGCGACTTGTTGCTGCAAATTCGCCGCGCCAAAATAACTAAGCGCAGCTTTATCAAAATGCGCAGCAATCAGCGGCGTGACGGATAACGCCTGCTGTTGCCAGCAGTCTGATTCAGTGCCTGGTTGATTACCTAATTGGCGTTCGGTCGGTACATCATCCTGCTGTACCGGATTCTGAGTTATTGTTCGTTGGACCAATGCGTTCATAACACCGCCACTAAACTATTAAACAATATCTCAAGATCGGCCTTTTTGTGAAGTGCCGTTAAGGTGATCCTTAGTCTGGCTTGATGAAGCGGCACTGTGGGTGAGCGGATTGCACTGAGCCAAATCCCCTGCTCAGCTAACTGCTGACTGATCGCAAGTGCCCGATGGCTATCGCCAATCAGCAGCGGTTGAATGGCGCTGTTGGAAGGTAACAATTGCAAATCGTAACGGGCGGCCAATTGCTGACACCATTGAATATTTTGCGCCAGGCTATCGCGACGCCACTGATCATGACGGCAGCGCTGAACACTTGCCGTCATTGCGACCGCCATGGCCGGCGATATCGCGGTACTGTAAATAAAATGCCGGGCGCCCTGGGTTAAATAGTCAGCCACCGTCTGTGAACACGCCAAAAACCCGCCCTGTCCGCCCAATGCTTTGCCAAAATTGGCCATCAGACACTGCGCAGTCGTCGTGGCCAAACCCGCATACGCTAAAGAACCCGCACCTTGTTCACCATGGACGCCTATGCCATGGGCATCATCGAGCAATAAAGGCGCTTGATATTGTTGGCAGAGGCGATTTAACGCTAACAAATCCGGCGAATCGCCATCCATACTAAACACGCCTTCAGTCGCTACGACCGGTGTTTGCTTTGGCAAATCACCAGACTGAGATGCTTCTGCAGACTGTGTTGTGGACGATGTTATAGCAGATGTTGCGAGTGGGGGTGTTGAACCTACTGCCGATTGTTGCGCCTTTAGTAGCTTCTGAAGCGACGAAAGATCATTGTGCAAAAAACGTTTATAACCACCCGGCAGTTGTAATGCGGCATCAATCATCGAAGCATGACTAAATTTATCCAGCAGTAGGAGATCATCTTCGGCGCAAAGCCCCAACAACATCGCCTGATTAGCAGCAAAACCGGAGCTAAATAACATCACTGCATCAACATTTAACCAGTCACAAATTTCTGCACAAAGTTGCTGATGCGGCCGCTGTTGCCCGCTAATCAGCGGTGAGCCGGTACTACCTACACCATAATCCGCGGCGCCTTGCGCCAATGCCGCGACGACGGCTGGATCAGCGGAAAGCCCAAGATAATCATTGCCGGAAAAATTCAGGTACGACTTGCCCTGATAACTTAAGCTGGCCCCTTTGACGTTATCCAGCACTTTGAGCTGGCGCAACAGGCCAGCCTGTTGCCGCTGCTGCAACAACGCCGTCATCTGCTCATGTTGCATCAGCGCTGCCTCTTTGCAGTTGGCAGCCGCTGCGTTTTACACAGTGACAGCAGGGCCCGCATGGTTTGTGCATGATTCTTAGTTAGCCGCATGAAACAATGAAGGCGTATTTTGCTCTTGAATGGCATCCGCCATCGCTGCTTCATAAGCTTCATCCGACACATCATGGCGCTGCTCAGGAACTAGACCGAGTTTGGCAAACAACTGCATGTCAGCATCGGCTTCCGGATTTTCAGTGGTGAGCAGCTTATCA
>JAHJNE010000667.1 GCA_018820995.1 Gammaproteobacteria bacterium
ACAGTTTTTTCTGGCGTGAGTATTTTTGCGGTTTCACCCATAAACTTCACACCAGCGACAATCAGAGTTTTAGCTGAATGCTGATTACCAAAGCGGGCCATTTCAAGGGAATCGGAAACACAACCACCTGTTTCTTCAGCTAATGCCTGAATTTCTGGATCTGTGTAATAGTGTGCGACTAAAACAGCATCTTGCTGCTTTAATAAATGTTTAATACGGGTCTTATAAGCTTGTTTGTCGTCAGCGCTTAAAGGCAACGGCTTTTTCGGGAAGACATATTCAAGTTCATTAAACTGCATAGCTTGATTCATGCTGACCATCCAACAATCAAAGGGTGGCGCATTATACACGTCTTTTGTGATGAGAAAAACTAGAAGGAAGTGGTGGGTCATGATGGATTTGAACCATCGACCAACGGATTAAAAGTCCGCTGCTCTACCAGCTGAGCTAATGGCCCAGTCCAACAAATGTTTGCGCGAAAGTGGTGGGCCATGATGAATTCGAATCATCGACCAATGGATTAAAAGTCCGCTGCTCCACCAGCTGAGCTAATGGCCCCTGTCGCGGAGGCATATCTTACTTATTTACACGCTCAGTGCAACCAAAATCTGCCAAAAACAGCATTTTGCGGTGCTAACTGCTTAAAATGACAGCAACAAAAACCAATGTGTTGCTTAATCAAACAAAAGAAGAGGAAATATCAAACAGCGCAGATGACAAAAAATTTATAAGAGGAAGGGTGAAAAACAACTGCCTATACTTATTTTAAGAATAAAAAAACCGCCTTTTGGCGGTTTCTTTATTCACTAAAGTCTACATTGTTTCAAGCTTTTTACGTGCTTTTGCAGCAGGCTTTGATTTAGGGAAGCTTTTAATTAATTGATTATAAAATCGCTTAGCAGCCACTAAATCATTTTGTTTCTCTGAAACCATACCTAGCTTTTCTAAAGCATCAGGTACACGAGACGAGTTCGGATATTGCTTAACTACACGTTCAAAATGTATCTTCGCCTTAGGGTAGTCAGACTTCTGATAATAAAGCTGACCTAACCAATAATGCGAGTTTGACGTATATTCAGAATTTGGGTAACTGTCGATAAAACTTTCAAAAGCCGGGATAGCTGCGGCATAGTTGTTATCTTTAATTACGAAGTTAATTGCTTGTTCGTAGGCCTGAGCCTCGTTCATCGCTGGTGCAACAGAATTCCCAGCCTGAACAGCAGCTGGTTCTGAAGCTGCAACCTGTTCGGCGGCAACGACAGCAGCTGGATTGCCCGCAGGTATAGATGCCGGAGGTTCAGTTGCGGCTGGTACATTTGACTGTACTGCAGCACCTGATGAACCTTGGCCACCTAACCGGCGGTCAATTTCCTGATAGATATCACGCTGTTGCTGTAATATCTCTTCTAACCTGTGGTTGTGCATTTCGGTCGTACCACGCAATTCACTGACTTCGTCAAGTAAATTTTGTAATTGCTGCTGCATCTGCAATTGTGCCGATGCACGAGCTTCAACCACACGTTCCAATGCGCCAAGCCGTTCTTCAACAGAACCAGCCCGCGCACTGTTTTGTGCACCGAAAGTTTTATTGCTGCTTCGGCTTAAATCGGCGACTGGCGCCGGATCAGCCAAAACTGCAATACTGATCAGCGATAATGCTGCAATCAGAGACTTCTTAACGTCCATGCACACCCACAAAATTAAATTAGTATACTAAAACTGCACGACGGTTTTTAGCAAACGCGTCTTCAGTGTTACCAGCATCAACTGGTTTTTCTTCACCATAGCTAACTACTGATAATTGACCAGCAGCAACACCAAGGTTTGCCAGGTAGCTTTGAACTGATTGAGCACGACGCTCACCCAGTGCAATGTTGTACTCTGGAGTACCGCGAGCGTCAGTGTGACCTTCAACAGTTACAGAGATAGTAGTACGAGCACGCAGGAAAGCAGCGTGAGCATCCAGAACTGAAGCGAATTCAGAACGGATAGTTGATTTGTCGAAATCGAAGTAGATAGTGTTTTGTTGACGCAGAGCTTCTAATTGTTGACGCAGTTGTTCTGCATCGCTCATGCCTTGATCAACAGCTTGCACTGGTTGATTCACAACTTCGTTAGAAGCACCGGCATCAGTATCATTATTAGAGCTACATGCAGCTAAAGTCAGCACTGGCACTGCTACTAACAAACCTTTTAAAACTTTATTTAAGTTCATGATTTTTCCTTAGTAAAACGATTGACCAAATTTTTGTTTTTTATAAAAACGGCGACCAAGCTGGCGATTTTACTCGACCATTCACTGCTGGTAACCTTGCTTTAAAGCGACCATCCATGGAGACCAGTGCCAGTACTTGTGACGAACCGTGCAAAGTACTATAAATTATCATTGAGCCGTTAGGCGCAATGCTTGGTGACTCATCCAAATAAGTGCGAGTCAGCACTTGCATTTGACGGGTTGTCCTATCCATGCGCGCAATATTATACTGACCGTTTGTGCGGTTTACCATAACAATCGCTTGCCCGTTAGGAGTATATTTTCCCGCTAAATTTTGTTCGCCATCAAAAGTAACACGAGTTGTCGCTTTTGTGTTGATATCTACGGTGTAAAGTTGCGGATTGCCGCCTCTCTCCGAGGTGAATAGAACCGATTGACTATCAGGAGCCCAATTAGGCTCCGTATCAATTGCGCGATGATTTGTTAGCCTATTCAAAGACTTAGATGCAATATCCATCACATAAATTTCAGTATTGCCATCTTTTGACAAAGTCATCGCCATTTTCCTGCCATCAGGTGACCAAATCGGCGCACTATTGATGCCTTTAAAAGATGTGAGGATACTACGTCGAGCTGTATATACATCCTGAATATAAATCTGAGATTGTTTACGTTCAAATGTAACGTAAGCCAATTTAGTGCCATCTGGCGACCAGGTAGGTGACATTAAAGGCTCTTTTGAACGCAATAATACTTGCTCATTTTCGCCATCATAATCTGCGACTACTAACTGGTAACGATACTCTTGCTTATCACGTACGAGCACATAAGCTATTTTAGTTGAAAAGGCTCCACGTTCACCGGTTAATTTTTCATAAATGACGTCACTCACCCGATGCGCATATTGACGAAATAATTTACCCGCGATGGTGATTTCACTTGAATGCAATATGTGATTTGCCCCTGCAACGATGCGACCCGCTGCATTCATCATCGGCTGACCAACACCACCGTTAGCTTTAACGACGTCAACTAATTCATAATTAATAGTGTAGCGATCAAGGCCCACTTCTTTTACGGTGCCCATAACGACTGCTTCAATACCGGTTTTTGCCCAGGCTGCAGCGTTAAACTGACTACTATTTTGTGGCTGTTGCGGCATGCGCATCACATTAACCGGATTAAATTTACCGCTACGCATTAAATCTGCTGCGACTATCTGACTAATGTTTTGTGATGGCTGATTTTGGCCAACAAAGGTAAAAGGAACAATAGCGATTGGCCTAGCCGAATCGACACCTTCTGTAATAACAATTTCTAGCGAGGCTTTTGCTTGTATCGCGACGACTGCCAACGCAAAGATTGCTGTTTTTCCGATCCACTTCAATATCATTGTCATCAGGTCTCTGTTTATTTTTTAAAAGGTAACTTCAATTGCCTGAATTCGGCATTTAAGTCCGGGTCTTCAGGCATTGGAAAACGTCCAACCCTGCTGATGGCGCTCACAGCTGCATTACATACTCCTGTGTCCCCACCCTCAACTTTCATGTCAATCACAAAACCATTACTGGCAAGACTTAAAGAAATAACACACTCTTTACCGTTCATGGTGTCATCAGTAAACCAGCTTTGGCGAACACGTTCAACAATCATGGCAACATATCGCTGCTTTTCAGTGAGCAATTGCCCTTGTCGCGCTGCACGACGAGCCTCATCAGCTTCGTCTGCCATTTCATCTTCCAGAAGTTGTTGCTCCGCTTGTCGCTCCAACTCTTGCTGCCGTTTTTTATCTTCAGCTTTCTTTTTCTTTAACTCGTCTGCTTTTTTCTTTTTAAGTTCTTCTGCTTTTTTCTTTTTTAAATCTTCTTCTTTTTTCTTCTTAGCCAACTCGTCTTTCTTTTTCTTTTCTTGTTTTGCTTTTTCGTCAGCCTTTTTCTTTTCTAACTCTTTCTTTTTTTCATTTTCTTTTTTCTTTTTCAGCGCGATATCTGCTTCACGCTTCTTTTTAACTTCAGCCTCTTTCTCAGCCTGAAGTTTTTTAGCTTCTTCCTGCTTCTTCTGTAAATCTTCTTTTGGCTCAACTTTTTCAGGAGGCTCTTTTACCGGCTCCTCTTTTATAGGTTCAGGTTTTTTACGAGTCGCCTTCTCTGCTTCTTTTAATTTCGGGTTTTCAACCACACTCGCCATCAACGGCGCATTACTTGAGGAATACAGCGGGACGACGATCACTTCACTGTTGTCAAAAAAGCTGAAATTAACCAGCATTGCAACAATCAGCAGAACGTGAGCACCACCAGATATTTGCAGTGCTTTTTTAAACGCTGGATCCATTTATTTGGACTCCACGTCTTCTGTCATCAAACCAACAGCCGGAGCACCTGCTTCTTTTAATAAATTCAGCAGTAAAATAATCGCGTCATAAGTCACTCGACCGTCACCTTTGATAATCACCTGGGTTCCAGGTTCAATCGTCAGCGAGTCAGTCACCTCAGCTTGCAGTTGTTCGGCATTGAATGGGCCTTTATTGACACCATCTTTTTCAAAATAATACAAACCAGCTTCATCAACGGTCGCAATAATAGGAGTTTTGCCATCTTTTATTTGCTCGATTGGTTCTGCTTTTGATTTCGGCAACTCAACTTTAACGCCCTGCGTGATAATGGGCGTTGTCACCATAAAAATAATAAGCAGTACCAGCATGACATCGATGTATGGGACAACATTAATTTCAGCGACCATCCGGCGTTTTTTGCGCACGTACATTATTGACCATCTCCACCGCTGACCGCTTGGCGATGCAGAATGTTCGAAAACTCTTCCACAAAGTTGGCATAAGCATTTTCGAGTTGTTCTACTCGATGCGAAAATCTGTTGTAGGCAATAACGGCTGGGATTGCGGCGAATAAGCCAATCGCTGTCGCGATCAGTGCTTCAGCGATACCTGGAGCGACCATGGCAAGTGTTGCTTGCTGCACGGCACCTAGAGCTATAAACGACGTCATGATGCCCCATACGGTACCAAACAGACCGATATAAGGACTAATAGAACCTACTGTCGCCAAAAATGGAAGGTGCATCTCAAGACGCTCAACTTCACGCGAAAGACAGACGCGCATTGCCCGCTGTGTACCTTCCATTACTGCGTTTGGCTGACGCGCATTGGTTTTATGCAAGCGAGCAAACTCTTTAAAACCAGCCTTGAACAATGACTCCATGCCACTAACATTAGCGCGGGCACTGACTTCATTGTAAAGCTTAGACAAATCGACACCAGACCAAAATCTGTCTTCAAATTTGCGGGTATCTTCAGTGGCTATTTTTAATGCTTTACTGCGTTGAATAATCATCGCCCAAGAAACGATGGATGCTGCGCTCAGGATGAGCATCACGCACATCACGGGAATACTGGCGCCAAGAATAAGGTGTAAAATTGAAAGTTGACCAGTCACCAGCACGTACCTCTGAAAAAGCTAAAATAAAATACCTTGTTGCGCGCTATGATATTGGAGCGGCCTAACTAACTCAACAGCGCAACATAAGCAATTGTAAAAATAGTTCTAAATGCACAGCCATTCCATGCCAAACCCATGAAATGGAGACCTGCACTGCTGAAAAGTTCATTTTTAACGACGAATTGTCGAAATTCATCGATAAATAGTCAAAAGTATCGTTCGAGCAGGTTAATCATTAAAAAAATAATCTTAAATATTCATCAAGCGTTCATTTAATTACGCTATAGGCCTTTAAAATAGCGGCATTCACCAGCATTGAGTTTGTTATTCACTTAATTTGAATTAATATTCGCATTAATTTAACTAATGAAATTTCTCAATTTTTCTCGTTTGAAGTAAATATTCTAAATACCTAAAATGCGCGGGTGTTCTGAGCTAGCGCAACGGTGTAACCCGAGGGTGTTTCACTGTAGTAAAGATCACAGATTAGTTGGATTCATCTTAGGATTGAATCGGTCTAATCAAACATGTTCCCTGGATTTTTGAAGTTCTACTTCAACTTGTTGCATTCGCCCGCTGCTTAAGCGGGCTTTTTTTTGCCTGTAATTAATTAAAAGCGAAAAAAGGCAGCAAGCGCTGCCCATCATGGTTTAAAAACATAAAGGCGGATATTTTAAGATTCTTTGTCAGTTGGTGGGTCAAACCCAAAATGTTTATAGGCGTGGGCTGAAGCAATACGGCCACGTGGAGTTCTTTGAATAAATCCCTGCTGGATCAAGAACGGTTCTATAACGTCCTCAATAGTGTCTTTTTCTTCGCCAATAGCCGCGGCAAGGTTATCAAGACCCACCGGTCCGCCCATAAATTTTTCAATAATGGTTAATAATAACTTGCGGTCCATATAGTCAAAGCCTTGGGCATCGACATCAACCATTAATAATGCCTGATTCGCGATGTCCATCGACACTTCACCATTGGACTTCACTTGAGCAAAGTCCCGCACGCGGCGCAGCAAGCGGTTGGCGATGCGAGGCGTGCCTCTTGATCGACGGGCAATTTCTGTCGCTGCGGGCAGCTCTAGCTGTAAATTCAGAAAATGAGCGGAGCGCAAGATGATTTGGGCCAATTCTTCGACCTTATAAAACTCCAGTCGCTGGACAATTCCAAAACGATCGCGTAGCGGCGAAGTCAAAGCGCCGGCACGAGTCGTCGCGCCAACCAGCGTAAAAGGTGGTAAATCTAATTTAATCGAACGTGCGGCAGGTCCTTCGCCAATCATGATATCTAACTGATAATCTTCCATTGCTGGATACAGGATTTCTTCAACAACCGGGCTTAACCGGTGGATCTCATCAATAAATAGCACATCATTTGGTTCTAGATTAGTCAACAAGGCGGCCAAATCACCAGCTTTCTCCAGCACTGGCCCCGATGTTTGTTTAATATTGACACCCATTTCGTTAGCGACAATCATCGCCAGAGTGGTTTTCCCAAGACCCGGTGGACCAAAGATCAATAGATGATCCAAGGGTTCGCCCCTGCCACGTGCCGCTTCAATGAATATCGCCATCTGCTGGCGCACATGTGATTGACCGGTATAATCGGCAAGTGATTTTGGCCGGATTGCCCGATCAATCACTTCATCTTCACGGTTTGCTGACGGCGCTATTAAACGATCCGCTTCAATCATCTTGTTACTCTCAAGGCTAAAATTACAGGCCGGAAATTAAATCATTGATTTCAATGATGCTTTAATCAGTTGTTCGCTGGTAAGTCCAGCATGATACACCCTTTTAACCGCAAGGGCTGCTTGTGCCTGACTATAACCAAGCGATACAAGAGCACCAATCGCATCTGATTCCGGACTTTCTTTTAATTCAAAGCTTTGCACTTCATCTTCGCCCAATACCAGATGATCTGTCACTGGTGTGGCTATTGATAAACCCCAATCCTTGAGGCGATCACGCATTTCAACTAACAAGCGTTCAGCGGTTTTTTTGCCGACTCCAGGTAACTTAACCAATGTACTGATATCATCATGCTGGACACAACGGACAAACTGCGTCGCGGTTAAACCTGACAATATTGTCAGCGCCATTTTCGGTCCAATGCCGTTTGCTTTAATGAGCTGTCGAAACAAACTACGTTCAGTCGGATTAGCAAAGCCGTACAACAACTGGGCATCTTCACGGACGACAAAGTGGGTATAAATTACTGCTTCTTGCCCAACAGCGGGCAACGTATAAAAACTTGTCAGTGGCAGTTGAACTTCATAACCAACACCACCAACTTCAATGAGCAGATCTGGCGCTTGTTTTTCGGCAATAATGCCACGGAGTCGACCAATCATCGTTTTTCACCTGCATATTCATGCGTATTTATCAGTGGGAAGTATTCAATTTAGCGTGTTAAAACAATATTTTTATCGTAAGCGGCCACGGACAGTTTTACTGGCTTGACCTGCCATGCTAATCAAACTTTGCTGGGTATGACCGTGGCATAAAGCAACAGCGAGCGCATCAGCTGCATCAGCCTGTGGATTGGCTTGAAGTTTTAACAAAGTTCGCACCATGTGTTGCACTTGGGCTTTGTCTGCGGCACCGGTTCCTACGACTGACTGCTTTACCTGGCGCGCAGAGTACTCATATACGTCAAGGCCACCCACTTTAGCCGCGACAATCGCAGCACCACGAGCCTGGCCAAGCTTGAGTGCAGAGTCCGGGTTTCGAGCCATAAAAACCTGCTCTATGGCAAAGACTGTCGGCTGTGTTTGTTCAATGATCTGGCTGATCCCATCAAATATTTGCTTCAAGCGGTCAGGTATTTCGCCAAGTGTCATACGAATACAACCACTTGCAACATATTCAAACTTCGAACCATGCTGTCTAATGACGCCATAACCAGTCAGTCGGCTACCAGGATCTATCCCAAGAATTATGTTCAACTGTTATTCAACCAAAGCCAGCACATCATCGGCGATGTCTGCGTTGTGATATACATTCTGTACATCGTCAAAATCTTCCAGCATATCTATCAATTTAAAGAATTTAACCACCGTATCAGCATCAATTTCAGCTTTAGTGGCGGGTACTAAACTCACTTCGGCATGCTCAGCATAAAGTCCAGCTTGCTCCAGGGATTCTTTGACATCAATAAATACATCAGGTGCAGTCACTACTTCAAATGAACCATCGTCGTGGCTAACCACATCGTCGGCTCCGGCTTCAAGCGCGTGCTCCATCAGCAAGTCTTCGTCGACACCAGGCGCAAAACTTAGAATGCCCTGTCGGGCAAACATGTACGAAACTGAGCCATTGGTGCCCAGATTGCCACCATACTTGGTAAATGCACTACGCACATCCTGAACTGTCCGTTTATGGTTGTCGGTCAGCGTTTCAACAATAATTGCCACGCCATTCGGGCCATAACCCTCGTAAACCAGTTCTTCGAAATTTTCACCGCCGCTGTCACCAGCGCCACGTTTTACAGCACGTTCAATCACATCACGCGATAAGTTGTTAACCAGTGCTTTTGCGATTGCAGTACGAAGACGGGGATTGCCATCCGGATCTGGACCTTGCTTGGCAGAAACGGTGAGTTCCCGAATTAACTTGGTGAAAATTTTAACCTTTTTGGCATCCTGACGCGCCTTGCGGTGCTTCATATTGGCCCATTTACTATGACCTGCCATCTTTATACTCCATCAAAATACTAATAACTGCCATTGCGAATGGCATGTGCAGTAGTTTACAGATAAAAACGGCGACTCTTTTGTCGCCGCTTTGAAGCAATTATTGCTGCGATATTCACAGCACTGCCAAATGAATTGGCCTTGCGCTTTTATTTATCAGCTTCAGCCTTTGCCACGACAGCAATACCCAGATCGGCTAATTGTTGCGGATTAGCAAAACCAGGAGCGTCAGTCAGCGGGCAAGCTGCAGTGGCAGTTTTTGGAAACGCCATCACGTCACGGATTGAAGTTGCACCTGTCATCAGCATGACTAAACGGTCCAAACCAAAGGCTAAGCCTGCATGCGGAGGTGCACCATAACGAAGTGCTTCTAATAAGAAACCAAATTTCTCAGCTGCTTCTTCGTCGCTAATACCGAGTAATTGGAACACCTTAGCCTGAACTTCCGGCGTGTGGATACGCACTGAACCGCCACCTAACTCAGTACCGTTCAGTACCATGTCATAGGCATTTGATAGCAATGAGCCTAACTCCAGCGCACTGGTTTCAGTTGACAAGAAAGCAGCTGTATCCAGTGGCGAGGTAAATGGGTGATGTACTGCTGAAAAGCTACCATCATCATTTTCTTCAAACATAGGGAAATCAACAACCCACAGCGGTTTCCAGCCTGGTTGCGTGATGCCTAAATCTTCACCAAGTTTCAAGCGCAATGCGCCTATCGCTTCACAAACAACTTTGGCACGATCTGCGCCGAAGAAAATCAGGTCGCCATTTTGCGCACCAGTCCGGCTGAGGATTTCGCTGACGATATCTGCAGTTAAAAACTTAGCAACCGGCGATTGAATACCTTCAAGGCCCAGCGCTACGTCGTTGACTTTTAACCAAGCCAGACCTTTTGCACCGTAAATTCCAACAAAAGCAGTGTAAGTGTCGATATCTTTGCGAGATAACTTCTCGGCTGCACCTGGCACTTTCAGAGCCACAACACGACCTTTTGGATCATTCGCCGGGCCTGAGAATACTTTAAAATCGACTTCTTTTAGTAAATCCGCCACATCAACAAACTGCATTGGGTTACGTAAGTCCGGCTTATCTGACCCATACAGACGCATAGCTTCAAAATAGGTCATTTGTGGCAAGCTGCCTAAATCGACGTCCAACATCGATTTAAACATCGAGACCACCATTTCTTCAGTGACCTGCATCACTTGCGCGGCAGTCATAAAGCTGGTTTCGATATCTATTTGGGTAAATTCTGGTTGACGGTCAGCGCGTAAATCTTCGTCACGGAAACATTTAACGATTTGGTAGTAACGGTCCATACCGCCCATCATCAGCAACTGTTTAAACAGTTGCGGCGACTGAGGCAAAGCAAAAAATTGGCCTTTATGAGTGCGGCTTGGTACTAAATAGTCCCGTGCACCTTCCGGCGTTGCTTTGGTCAAAATAGGGGTTTCTATATCTAAAAAGCCGTTGCTGTCCATAAAATTTCGGACAAAACTGGTCACTTTGGCGCGGAATTTTAAACGGTCGCTCATTAGTGGACGGCGGATATCTAAATAACGGTATTTTAAGCGCTGCTCTTCGCTGTTGTTCTGATTAAAATCAAGTGGCAAAGCAGGTGCTTTATTCAGAATGACTAAGGCAGAAGCGTAAATTTCAACTTCGCCGGTGGCCATATCCTTGTTCACTTGTGAATCAGGACGTGCACGAACTTCGCCTTTAATTTGAACACAAAATTCGTTACGCAGCTCGGCGGCGGCAGCGAACATATCGGTTAAATCCGGGTCAAAAAACACCTGCACCAGACCTTCACGGTCGCGCAGGTCAACAAAAATCAGACCTCCGAGGTCACGACGACGGTTGATCCAACCGCACAGAGAAACTTGTTGCCCGACATGTTGTGCGTTCAACAAACCGCAATAATGACTACGCATGCACTGATCCTTTCTACCGGTACTTAAACTTGACACTGAAAATGAGCGCCAATTATATAGAAAAGATGGTTAAAGTCACTGCCCTTGATCATCAAAGACCAGCAGCGACTGGTTGGCTAAACCGATAACAGCCTTTTCCCTGCTGTTTTGCCTGATACATCAGGCTATCTGCAGCTTTCATCATTTGTTGACTGTCAGTGCCGTTGTCCGGATAAAGAGCAATACCAATACTGGCGCCAACCTGCGCCGAACAGGCGGACAATTGAAGCGGCGTCGATAAATGCAACAGGATTTTCTCAGCGACAATCGCCGCATCATCTTTATCGAGCATCGCAGTTAGCAGAATCACAAACTCATCACCACCAAACCTTGCCACTGTGTCGCTCTTACGAACACAATGACACAGTACTTCTGCGACTTTAACTAATAATTCATCACCAACATGATGACCAAAACGGTCATTTACTTCTTTAAATCCATCTAAATCCAGAAACAATAACGCGAGTTTCTCATGGTGTCTGGCATGTTGATGCAATGCCTGCGTCAACCTTTCTTCAAGCAGATTCCGATTGGCCAGCTGTGTTAAGTCATCATGGGTTGCCATAAACCGCATTTTTTGTTCCATATCACGACGCAAACCAATTTCTCTGCGTAATGACATATTCCAGAAAAAAACCAATGCGAACAAAAACACACCGATTCCAACAATCTGCAGTACTAAATCGACGACTTTACTTTCATCGACCCCTTGACGAATCTCCACCGTAAACCAACGATCAAGGATTTCAGAGCGATCGGCTTCTGTTAGGGTTTTCAGTCCTTTGTCTATAATCTGCAGCAGTTCTGGCCAATCCTTGCGGACAGCAAAAATCGATGGATAAGTAGGCATGTCAGTCGGTAAATGCATACGAAGATTACGATTTTCTGTTTGACGTAATGCCCGACCTGAAGAGACCACGGTATCAACCACAAAATCAACTTCACCGCGTTGCAAAGCTTTTAAGCCCTCATTCAAACTGTCTACATGAAGTAGGATCACACCCGGAAAATTAGCATTGAAATATTTTACAATTTGGTAGTCCTTCAGTACGGCGATTCTCTTCCCGTTCAATTGCTTCAATTGCCTGATTTCACTGGTGCTGTTGTGACTAATCAGCGTCCACTGCATCGGCCAGAAATTGTAACTAAATGCCGCATATTGGCGTCGCTCTGGTAGGTCCGACATATTCGCGACAACGTCCAACTGTCCATCTCGAAACGCTTGATGCAAGTCTTCCCATTCCTGAAATGGAACTGCCACAAAATTAGCTCCTAATCGCTGATTGAGCTTTTGTAATATGTCCTGCGTCACACCGACAAAATGGCCATGCTCATCAACAAATTCCATCGGCGCCCAATCGGCAAGTACACCTACTTTTAATTGCGGGTGCTTAGTAAGCCAATCTCGCTCCGGCGAAGTTAATGGCACTTGCTGACGAAATTTCGAAAAATAAGCAAAGTCTGTGTGATCGATCCAACGTTTCTCGATAGCTTCAAGCTGATCCTGTGACAGAGCCGCAAATCCTTGCTGAATTTTATCCGCAAGCAAGGTATTCCCCTCACGAACCAAAGCATAAAGCGGACTGTTTAGACGCGGATAATCGAGCGCTTTGTAGATATCACTTTGGGTCAGCAATAAGCGATGTTGCATCACCAAATCTGCGCCAAAAAAGCCGGCAATTTGTTTGCGTTCTACCGCGATCACCATTTCATCCAGTGAGTTAAATCGTCGTAATTTAAGATTCGGAAACTCTTGATTCAACTGCTGCGCATAAGCGGCTGACTCAAATATGCCAACAGGTTGCTTTATATCCGCTAAGCCAGTAATCGGTATGTTTTTCGGGTAATAAAATGATGAACTGAAATTGTAAACTTGATAGGCCGCTTGTAAATCATTCCCGGATGACGCTATCAACGGAAAGCCCATATGAATATCAACGCGTCCCTGACTCAGGCTAACTAAGCCTGCACTACTGACATCAGGGACAATGGCAATAGGCGTTGACGTTTTTTCCGACCACAAAGTCCACAAATCAACGAGCAGTCCCTGTGGTTTTCCACTGGGAGATACGCTCATTAATGGCTGGTTTCCAAGTGATAATGACAATAGCAGCGTATCGTCCGTGCTGGCACCACTGAGCCAGCGCCGTTGCAATTTGTCGGTTAAGTCTGCGGGCAGTTGCTTCGACCATTGGTGTATTTTAGAGGCTAGCTGTGTATCTGTTTTACGCAGCCCAAAGGTCAGTTCGAGTTTGTGCAATGGCAGTTTTTTAAATACCGGATATAGCTGATTTAATCGTTCATATTCGGGGTATCTGGGTGTCAGCCGATCCAGAGTAACAAAAGCTTTGATGCTACCGGCCAAAGCTGCGTCATACATGGCACTGGTGTTCTCATAGGTTCGCAACGTTAAATTCGCTTGTTTGCTCTGCAGATTGGCGATATGGCCTGAATTTTCAACCACCCCAACAATGTGGGGTTCAAGCTGAGCCAGAGTATTGACCTGCACCAGATCGCGATGCAAAAATACATTGCTATGGACATTACTGAGCACAGTACCGAGCAAATATTTTTGCTGCCGCTCGGGGGTAAAAGCCAAGCCACCAATCACATCAACCTGGCCAGAATCAAGCAGTGCCATGATATTCGCCCAGTCGACAGCCAGAAATTCGAGTTCAATGTTATTAGCTCTGCCTAAAGCTCGCCACCAGTCGACCACCAAGCCACCAGGTTGGTCTTGCTTATCCAGATACATGTAAGGGTAAGTGTCATTGCTAATCGCTATTTTCAGCTTTTCCGGTGCTAATTGGGTTTCTGCCGCAAGTGCAGGATGCATAGCATTGAGCATACACCCCACCAACAATAAGCTCATCAACACACGCCATAACTTCATTGTGATACTCTTTTCGCATTGGACCAAAGCCGGCTGTTCGTCGTGATAACAGTTGGCAACCAACCAATCAACACACTTTGCAGGGAACAACGATGTACTATCTTGGGTGCCCAATGTGGGCTAATTCGCGCTGGCGAGGAAATCTTTTTCTTAAAGATAG
>JAHJNE010000668.1 GCA_018820995.1 Gammaproteobacteria bacterium
CCAAAAATTCTGGCTTGATCGCAGGCGATCTGTTTGTCGATTGCTCTGGTTTTTCTTCGTTGTTGTTAGGACAACATTATCAGGTGCCGTTTAAAGCCTGCGACGATATTCTGTTTATCGATAGCGCCTTGGCCGTGCAAGTCCCCTATGAAAGCCCCGATGCGCCTATTGCCTCGCATACTATTTCCACCGCGCAAGACGCTGGCTGGATCTGGGACATTGGGCTGCAACACCGTCGTGGTGTGGGGTATGTCTATGCCAGCAAATACTGCACCGAACAACAAGCGCGTGCCACGCTGGCGCGTTATGTCGGGCCGGCCATTGCCGATTTAGCGGTGCGCAAAATTCCCATCAAGAGTGGCCATCGCAGCCGTTTTTGGCAAAACAACTGTGTCGCGGTGGGTTTATCAGCGGGCTTTCTGGAGCCGCTGGAAGCATCGGCACTGGTATTGGTGGAGTTATCGGCGCAGATGATTAGCGAGCAGCTGCCCGCCAATCGCGCGCTGATGGACATCGTGGCCAAACGGTTTAACGAAACCTTTTTATATCGCTGGGACAAAATCATCGACTTTCTGAAGCTGCATTATTTGCTCAGTCAGCGTGACGAGCCGTTCTGGCGCGATAATCGCGACCCGGCCACCATTCCACAAAGCTTGCAGGATTTACTGCAGCTATGGCGTTATCGCGCGCCAAGCGATTTAGATTTTACCAGCAATAACGAAGTGTTTCCGGCGGCTAGTTACCAGTATGTATTGTATGGCATGGGCTTTCAGACCGATTACCAGGGCAGTCATTACCTGCTGGATAACCCAAGCTTTGCCGAGCAGCAATTTGCCCAAAATCAGAAAATGATCGCCCACGCACTTGGCATGCTACCGACCAATCGGGAACTGATCCAGAAAATCCGCGAATTTGGGCTCAGCCAGCTGTAAGCGGCAAAGCAGATACTGCCACAAGAGCATCGCCATACGAGCATTACTAAAAGAAATGAGCATCAGCTTAAAGAATGTCGCTAACAAGAGTGCCTCCTCAAAAAGGGTCACCAAAAAAAATGTCAGATAAAGAACATCAGCAGAGAGAATAAAAATAATGGCCCAACTTGTCGCAATTAACCCACAGCTGCATCAGCAGTTACGCCTGCACCCTGCCAAAGCCGAATGGCATAGCAAGGGCATCCAACTGATGCCGGTGGTGCCAACAGAATTTGCCAGCATGGCCACTCAGGCGCCAATTGTACTGACTAAAAACGGGCAAACCGGCCAGTTTGTCAGTGTGGCGCTATTGGGTTTTGCGCCGGGCGAAAACCTGTTTTTTAGCAACAACAGCTGGCAAGGTGACTACGTACCGTTGCAGATCCAGCGTCAGCCATTTTTTCTGGGCCAAGCCGAAGCTGCCGGCACTCAAGACGCGCAAGAGACTCAAGGCGCGCCAGAGTTTGTCGTCTGCATTGATAACGACAGCCCGACCATTTGCCCGCCGACGAACCAGGGCAGCAATAGCGACGACACTCAACAGCTGTTTACCGAAAGCGGTGCCGACAGCGCCTATTTTCAGCAGGCGAAACAATGTCTGGCTGAGCTGTTGCGTGGTGAGCAGCAATTACAGCAGCTAATGCAAGCGCTGCTGGGTCATGACTTACTGCAGCCACTGTCGCTGGATATTGTTTTTGATAACGAACAATCGACCCGGCTGAATGGCCTCTACACTATTGACCAACAAAAACTGGCAGCCCTGTCACCAGTCGCGTTGGTGGCACTACATCAGGCCGGTTGGTTATTGCCGATTTATACGCTGATAGCATCGACGGCGCAGATTTACCCACTCATTGCGCGGAAAAACCGCCAGCTGGCGAATGGCTGATGCCGGTGAATATCCGCTCGCTGGCGCACGGTGTGTCGCAAATCAGCATTGGCCGTGAAGCAACGCCACTGCTGGTGATTGACGATTTGGTGCTGGACCCGGACTGGCTCATAGCAAGCGCCTGCGAAACACCCGACTTTACCGCCGATCCAGCCAATTTTTATCCGGGGGTGCGTAAACCAACACCCACACCCTACTCGCAGGCGCTGCAAAAAACGTTATTACCTTTGCTGCAATCGGTGTTTAACGCCTCGCAACCAACGGCTTTACAAGTTTTAATGTCGGCCTTTGCCTTATCAACCACACCCGCTTCAAAGTTGCGACCAATCCAGATGTTGCCGCATATTGATGCCAGCACCAGCAATCAATTGGCGATGGTGCACTATTTAGCCGGCGCAGAACTTGGCGGCACCTCGTTTTATCGCCACCGGCAAACCGGCTATGAACGTATTACCGCGGAGCGG
>JAHJNE010000669.1 GCA_018820995.1 Gammaproteobacteria bacterium
CCGATCTTTCTTTAACCGCCAGCGCACGGGCTTTGTCCGCTTGTGCTTTGGCTTCAGATTCGGCACGGGATTTTTCAGCAACGGCAATTGATTTGTCCTGCTCGGCCAGTTCGACCGCTTTTTGCCGCTCGATTTCTGCTTGTTCAATCGAGCGTTGTTTGGCGATATCCATTTCGCGCACGGCACGTTCTTTTTGGATGGTTTCGTTTTCGATATCACGTTCTGACAAAATGCGTTTTAAATCGATTTCGCGTTGTGAGGCAATTTGCGCTTCTTCGGCTTCGCGTTTTTTCTCGGCTTGCTCTCGGGCAATTTCCGACATTTGTGAGGCACGGCGAATCGACACCTCGCGCTCTTGCTCTAAGCGGGCATATTCTTCTTCACGCGAAATTTGCAACTTGGCGCGCTCGGCTTCCAAATTTTTCTGCTTAATCGCAAGGTCGGTTTCCTGCTCGATGTCGTTACGGATTTTCCGACGTGACTCAATGGCTTGGGTTAGCTTGGTTAAACCTTCAGCATCAAAAGCATTCTGCGGATTGAAGTGCTCAAACGCAGTTTGGTCCAAACCAGTCAGTGATACTGATTCCAGTTCCAGACCATTTTTCAGCAAATCTTCCGATACCACTTGTTGTACTTTTTGCACAAAATCGACGCGTTTTTCGTGCAGCTCTTCCATCGCCATTTCAGCGGCGACCGAGCGCAGTGCATCCACAAATTTACCTTCGACCAGCTCTTTCAGCTCAGCCGGGTTCATCGTTTTTAAACCGAGAGTCTGTGCAGCATTGGCAATCGAATCGGTCGTTGGTTTGACCCGCACATAAAATTCCGCGGTGACATCGGCGCGCATCCGGTCACGGGTGATCAGCGCTTGTTCGGCGGCACGGCGCACTTCCAAGCGTAAGGTATTCATATTCACCGGAATGATTTCATGCAACACCGGCAGCACAATGGCGCCGCCGTTGACGATGACTTTTTCGCCACCAAAACCGGTTCGTACAAAAGAAATTTCCTTGGTGGCTCTTTTATAAAGCCGCGCCAGGATCATCCCTAAAATCAACAGTGCGACCAATACCACACCGGCCACAATCGCCATATCCATTAGATTTACTGCCATTTCCATTGCTGGGTCCTTTTTGTTGTAAGTTCTGAGTGACTACTGTTTTTACTGATTTTTTGTTTATCGTTGCTTGTTTTAAAAGTTGAATCGTTTGTAACGCAACTGCTTTTGCTTGCACCTGATCAAGGCTTGTCCGACAAATGTTTATTCGGATTTAAAATGCCCTGGTAAACGGTCCCCTGGCGCGTTAACAGCAGCACTTCACTGCCTTGTTCAAAGTGGGTGTCGCTGTTATCTGGCTCCAGCCGGATGTAATGGCTGTAACCATGTTGGTCTTTCACCCGCGCTTCGGCCGGAAAGCCTTGCCTGGCTTGACCTAAGGTAATAATCGCCACACGACCGATTAAACTGTCTTCGCTGACTGCTGTGGTTTCATCTTTGGGCATCACCTTGTGTAGGATGCCACCGCTCACACGCAGCAGCGGCAGCGACAGCATGATGGTGATTGGTACACTGAGCAGTAGTGGCAGATAGCTGCCAAAAATGCCGCGACTGAGCGCTTGCAGCAGCAGCCCGATCAAACCAAAATTGCATAGCCACAGCACCAGCAGCATCAATAGCGGCACCTGACCAATGCGCAGCCAGCCTAAAAAACGGCTCAGGGCGGCATCGCTGTCCGGATGACCAATTTCGGTGTGGGCATGTAAATCTGTTTCCGGCAGCAGGCTGTCGAGTGCATCTGACATGCTATTGCCCACAAATAACGCTACCACTTCCAGCACCGCAATCAGTAGCATCAGGATCAGCGCGACCGTGAAAACTTTGTTTTCAGTCGCCAGCAATAAACTCCACATTAAGCTTTGCCTGCTTTGAGGGCTGCCAATCGTTCCGCGATGCGGTTATTGCGGCTGAGCTCTTCTAATTCAGCCAGCTGACGGGCATTGCTGGTATCGAGGCCACGTCCCGGCACTCCACTGTGGTTTTCCAGAACCCGCTCAAATACATCGTTGGCATGCTGTACTTTTTGTTCGGTACTGCTGCCTTGGTGTGGGTTGTTGGCGGTAGCTTCTTTGGCTTGTTGTGCATCCCGAAACGCTTTGAGCTCGGCCAGCATGTCGCGTTTTTTCGCCTGCAGCGCCTGAATAAAACCTTCCAGTTCTTTTTCGCGATTGTTGCAATCGCTGATGCTGGCTTCCAGAACCGGGATCCGCGCCTCGATATCCATTTGCTCTGCGATGCCAACCGCAGCTAGATCGTCACGGCCATTCTGCACAGCAATTTCCAGCTGGGCGGTGAGGTGTTCGTGGCGGTTGTTTTCATCAATCAGGCGTTTGCTGGCCAAATGTTTTTGCGCAATTTGTTGGCCAAGCTCACTGCGACTGTCGGCAATGGCGCTGTCAATTTCTTTGATTGCCTGCGTCATCACCGTGTCTGGCGCACTATTTTCAACGGCATCGACCAGGGCATTTAAACTACCACTGACCAAACGGGCGACACGGCGGCTGATACTTTCGCTCATATTATTCTCCTTGCGATACTGTTGAAGTGCTGATGATTAATTCAGCCAGCCGGATTAAATCCTGACTTTGGCTGTGGTGTTGCTGGGTCGATGATGTTTGATAACCTTGCTGTATGTGCAGTGGCAGCACAGCTGCATTCAAGCGATACAATTGCTGCAGGACGGCAAACTCGGTTTGACGTAATTGCGTGGCGGAGGCGTCCGTTACTGTGGCCGATTGACTTAGTACCAGTGCCAGCATTTCTGGCAGCCAGTGCAGCAGCGCAGCCATCACTTCCGCCGGTTGTTGTAGTTGTTGTTGGCGAATTTGCCATTGCTGTTGTAGCGGGGCCAACCAAGCCTGCATTTGCTGCAAATTGTCGGCGTAGCTGCTGCTTTGTTGTTCGCGTTGACGGATTTGTGCCAGCAATGACCGTAGCTTATCGGACGGCGTAACAGCGCCTTCAAAGCTTAAGTTGCTGATAAAACTTGCATCTTCCAGGCTGATTCTTGCACTAAAAGGAACTGTTTTGCTGCTCATGGTAAAACGCGTCCTGCATAACCTTGATAGTTCGATTGTATTCAAATGAATTCAACAGTCAATATAAATGTATCAATGTTGTAATTATTGTGAGTATTAAAGGATTTTTAATTTTCGCGTTTAATGTGAATGAAGCTGTTATGTGATTGAGATGTATTTGAGGCGCCGATATTGTTTGAACTTTAGGCAATATTTTCGCCGGCATAAATTGCCAATAGTGATAAAGATATATTTGAGGCTAACAACGGGCAGCAGGGTAGTATCGAACAGCATGCGGTGAGTAGTGAGGTGTTGTCCATAACTGCTGCTGCCATACTTAGGCTTGTGACTCGAGATTAATTCTGTGATGCATTTGCTGTTGCAGCAATAATTCGAATTTGTCGGCAGGCACCGGCGGACTGCAATAATAACCCTGATAATGATCGCAGCGTTGTTGGCGCAAAAACTCCAATTGGGTCGCGGTTTCCACCCCTTCTGCCAGCACTTTAAAGCCAAGGGTATGGGCGATCCCTATAATTGCAGTAGCGATTTCCATGTCATCGCTACTGCCCGGAATATCATCGATAAACTTTTTATCAATTTTGAGTACGTCTAACGGAAACCGTTTTAGGTAAGCCAGCGATGAATAGCCGGTACCAAAGTCATCGATCGCGAGCCGGATGCCTAGCCCTCGCAATTGGTTGAGTGTGGCAATGACGGTTTCTTCGTTCTCCATCAATGCGCTTTCAGTGAGTTCTAACTCTAAAGC
>JAHJNE010000670.1 GCA_018820995.1 Gammaproteobacteria bacterium
CTACAGATTGTCGCCAAAGATGCCCGACTAGAAGTGTTGGCAGAGGGGTTTAGCTGGGCCGAAGGTCCGGTTGCCGAGCCTGGTAGCGGCGATATTCTATTTTCAGATGTACCGGCGAATAAAGTTTGGCGCTATAGCGATAAATCCGGATTAAGTTTGTATCTGTCGCCTTCCGGTTATACGGCGCTTGATGCACAACCGAATTTAAAGGAAGGTGCCAACGGCCTGATTTTTAATTCCAAGCAGCAGCTGGTGCTAGCTCAGCATGGCGACCGTCGCCTTGCGGTGTTGGAGAGAATTAATCAAGGACAACCGCAATACCGGACTTTAACCAGCCACTTCGCGCAGCAACAATTCAACAGTCCCAATGATCTGGTGCAGCATAGCGATCAATCCTACTTTTTTACCGATCCACCTTACGGCTTAAAAGACGCCGATCAATCGACGCAAAAACAACTCGCATTTAACGGTGTGTTCCGGCTCACAACTCAAGGAAAGTTGCAGCTCATCAGTAAAGCGCTGAGTCGACCGAATGGACTCGCATTGTCACCGGATGAACAATGGTTATATGTCGCAAATTCAGATCCCGCTGCGGCCCAGTGGTGGAAATTTTCAGTCAATGGCAGCGTAGAACCAACGTTATTTTATGATGCGACAAGCGAGGTCGCAAAATCACCTGGCCTACCCGACGGTTTAAAAGTGCTGCCTTCCGGTCATTTACTGGCAACCGGTCCTGGTGGTGTTTGGCTTTTTAATGCTGATGGGCGCCATCTGGGAACTATTCAAACCGGCATCGCGGCCGCAAATGTCGCCCTGAGCCTGGATCAGAAGTATCTCTATATCACTGCCAGCAGCTATTTATTAAGGATCCCATTGATTCAGCAAACGGCAATGACTAAAAATTAATAATATCAAACAGTTCAATAAATCGGCGTGCTGAATCACCGAACAAGGAAAGTGTTAAACAGAGCGCAACAACAAACATCAGTACAAAAAAACCGCGCATAGCAGCTGATTTTATTTTGAGCAAATGCTTTGTATCCCGCGCCAAATCTGGCATATTGCCAGTGTAATGTGGCAGTTAGGACGGTTATGCAACAATTTGTATTGGCGATATTTAGTGCACTAGTCCTGATCAGCAGCCAGCATGCGGCTGCTGCTGACGATCATCTGACGCTGTATACCGAACATTTCCCACCTTACAATTTCGAAGAAAACGGCATGATCAGAGGCATTAACGCCGACATCCTTCATCAAGCCTGCCAACTGGCGAACATCAAATGCGAGATGAAAATATATCCATGGTTACGCGCCTTTGAACTGGCGCAGAAAGATCCGGCAAGTGGTATTTTCACAATCTCCAGAACTAAATCCCGAATCAATCTATTTCAATGGGTCGGACCGCTTGCCTCATCCAAAGCTTATTTATATCGACTTGCCAGCCGAACTGAGATTGCGGTTGGCTCTTTAGAGCAAGCAAAGCAGTTTTCAATTGCGGTCGCTCATGGTGATGTTTATGAAGAATTCTTATTAGCGCAAGGCTTCGAATATGGCAAAAACCTGATTGAGTTTCGCAGCAAATCAGAGCCTATTCCGTTATTTTTGCAGGGTAAAATTGATTTAGTGATTGGCTCAGATATTGTGATGCCAAGCTGGCTTGCGAATAATCAGGTTCCTGTAGACACGGCGGTCCCTGTGATCGACATCAGCACCTTTGGCAGCAATTATGTCGCGTTTAATCACGCAGTGCCGGCAGAATTGGCCAACCGCCTGCAGCAATCAATCGATATGCTCAAACAAAACGGTCAGTTCGAGCAAATCGTTGCGTCTTACCAAGGCAAGTAAACTGGAGACAGCATGTTCTTGCACTATGTTCTCCATAGACTCAAACGTCTGTCACACAGACTATTTCTTCTGCATCAAGTAACTGGCAAGTGCAATAAACAACAGGCTGGGTAAAATTGCGCCTAGCACCGGCGGTAACTGATATACCAACGCCACTGGACCAAATACTTCATTCGCCATCCAGAAGCCAAAGCCAGTCAGGATCCCCATCAATACCCTCGCTGCCATCGTAACACTACGCAGTGGGCCAAAGATAAAAGATAACGCCATCAACATCATCGCCACTATGGTCAGTGGTTGGGTTGCCTTACGCCAGAACGCAAGTTGATAACGACTACTATCTTGTTGATTGCTATCCAAATAGTCTAAATAACTATCTAAACCTTGTAATGATAGTAATTCAGGTTTCACACTAACGACACCCAATTTATCCGGGGTCAGACTGGAGCGCCAACGCTGCTGAGGCCATTGATGTTGTTCAATTTTGTCATCGCGAAAATGCAAACGACTGACTTGTTCGAGCTGCCAGACACCCGCATTAAATGCAGCTGTTTTGGCGTTCACAACCGCCTGCAATACCAGCTCTGGAGAAAATTCGTAGATGGTAATGTCTTTCA
>JAHJNE010000671.1 GCA_018820995.1 Gammaproteobacteria bacterium
ACGAAACCAAAACCCTGATGCAACAGCTGGTGCAGCAAGGCGAAATGCAACACCTCACTGCCGAACGGGTGTGGCAGGAAACTGCCCGTGCGTTACAAGAGAATACCCCAACCCCTTATTTCGAGTTGTTGCATGAAGTGGGAGCTCTTGCTGTCCTGATGCCGGAACTAGATAAACTATGGGGCATTCCGAATCCGCCAAAATGGCATCCGGAAATTGATACTGGTATCCATTCTATGCTGGTCTTGGCACAGGCTGCGCTGCTATCACCAAGGTTGGATGTTCGATTTGCTTCGTTATGCCATGATTTAGGCAAAGGCGCGACTCCGCCAGAGCAGTGGCCATCCCATCACGGCCACGAAATGTTAGGCTTGCCGCTGATTGAAGCGCTTTGTCAGCGAGTGCGGGTACCGAATGATTGTAAAGAGCTAGCACTATTAGCCAGTCAATTTCACCAACAAGTGCATAAAGCTTTTGAGCTGCGCTCCGTAACAGTCCAAAAGCTATTTGATGGCATTGACCTCTGGCGCCGACCGGAACGGCTGGAGCTGCTACTCACCTGCTGTATCGCCGATTTACGCGGTCGTACTGGTTTTGAAAACGCGGACTACCCACAAGCCGACTATTTGCGGCAGCTTGCCAAAGCCGCACGAGGCATTGATATGAAAGCACTGGTGGCGTTAGGCCATCAAGGTGAAGCGATGAAAGAGGCAGTTAAAAATGCCCGGCTTGACGCCATCAGTCAGACCAAAGCCGGATTGCAAGCGACTCCAAGCTGAAGCGATGGGCTTCGCCAAAATCTCGCTCAATCTGCATCAAGTATCGGCGCCCAAGTGGGGTGTTTGTCTTATTAAAACAGAGCGGCATGGAACAATAACCGGCTGCGGTTGCCGAGGTCGCAAGCGGTTTCAATTTGATTAAAAAAGGCGCCAAAGACGCCTTTTTATACTTAAAATTTTGCAGTAAATGCGTTCAGTTAAAATCGATAGTTGATCCCAACCATCAACGCGTCAACCTTATTGGTATCCAGTTGATAGCGGGTAAAGCTGGTTTGCAGACTCAGCCGTGGATCGAGCAGGTAACTGCCACTTAACCCCCAGTAAAAGTCCGTCGCATTTGCGCTGTAATGGATAACCTCATTCAGCCTGGCGCTACTGCTGCTGCTTTCCCAAACAAATACGCCACCTTGCACCCCAAATGACCAGTCGCTGTGTTGCCAAAATTGATAAGACACACCGCTGCGGATCCCATTGGCCTGCATCGGCCCAACGGTCGACACGGCCTGATAAAATTGATCCGGAGTCAGTGTATCCGCCCGCAATGTCACACTGGCATCACCTAAATCAACATATTGTATCTGCACAGCCAATGCTGGGTTAAAGTGATAATTCCCCCCCAATGCCCAGCTACGGCCCGAATCGTCATAGTCCACAATGACGGTATTGGCTGGCAAACTGCCGCCAATGTCGTTGCGTGATTGTTTCACTTTGCTTTGACCATAGAAACCGTCAACTGACCATGTCGCCTGAGCACTGAAACTCAAGCTTGCAGTCAGCGCTAATAGCGCCGTGCTCAGCGTCCGGCGTTGCCGGCAAGCGACCAACAACGTCAATAGTGCCAATGGCCAACCAGACATCGCCCCCCCTGACGATTTATTCTCGACCGTAATCACCTCAAAAGCGGTCACAGTGACAGTGACTTTGGCACTCACCAGCCCACCACGTGCGTCACTGACATTAAAACTAATAATGTCCGAGCCATGAAAACCAGCCACTGGGGTATACCGTAATGTTTGGCCATTGATAATGCTTACTGCACCTTTTTGCGCCGTAGCACTGACGATACTCAGCGTGTCGCCATCGGCATCGCTGGCCCCGGTTAGCGCAGCAATGTCAATCTCCGTGCGATCATTGGTGCTGGTTGCACTATCTTTCACCACTGGTGCGCGATTGTAGTACACCGTGATAGTGGCGGTCGCTGTTGCATTCCCCCCTTTGCCGTCACGCACAATGTAATTCACCACGTCACTACCAATAAAATCGTTGTTGGGTGTATACCACAGACTTTGGCCATCCGTGCTCACAGTCACCTGACCGAAGGCTGCTGATGCTTGATAGATGCTTAGAGCATCACCATCGGTATCGCTGTCATTGTCCAGCACACGAAGTTGATGCGCTTGATTCCATTGCAGTGAATAAGTATCTGCGGTGGCTTTAGGCAGCTGATTATTACTGCGCGGCACCATCACACTACCGGGATCAGAAACTGCACTATTAACAAGGCCGTCGTCATCGTTAGGGCCGCCATCCTCAATAGTTAATTGCACGCAGTGATAGCCTTCAATTAACCCTGGTTGCCATTCAGCTGCACCTGGTGGTGGGCAATAACCGGCACTGCCCTGAGCAGAAGCCAGACGGTTATTCGCATTTTCAATGAAACTCACCCAGCGCCCTTTTTGGAACTTGCGATAAGAACCTGCGCGCGGGATTGGTTCGATTTGTGGAATTACGATACTGACTTGTTGGCCAGGCGTCGGTAGTTCATCGATGACAAAATCGAAGATACCGCCGACTGGGGTGAAACTCTCATCCTGTGGTACTTGGTTCGAACCACCTAATTCACTATTCAGAATTTGCACACCACCCGATTGACCGCCTAAGGCAAACAAGCCCAAACCACAGCGCACGCCCGGATCACACTCCAGCAGATAAGCGTTCGTCACAATACCAATTTGCGGCAAAATGTTACTGCTTGGCATGTTATCCAGATAATTCGGGATCCCATTCCTATTGTTATCACCCGCGCCTTCAACATTATCAGGGATCAGATTGTTATTACTGTCGCCACTGCCAAGCACAGGTAAATCTTTAACAACCCGCAACAATAGTTCTTTGGTAACGCTAAGCGGCTCGTTGGCATTGTCGGTTGCCTGCAATGCGACCTTATACACTCCGGGCACAAGCGATGCGGGGTCAAACTCAAACTTGGCCGGATCAGTGGCAATGTTGATTAACGCAGGATCAGTCAACCATTGCAGGGTCACGGTGTCTGCCGTGTTGGCATCAACAACCTGAGCATCGACAACAATAGCGCCTGCGGTGATACTAAAGAGCCCACCGGTGGTCGATTGTTGTGTCGCCGTTAAAGCCACAGTTGGCGGCAAATTGCGGTCGGTAATTAAAATGCGGGTGCTGCGGTCGGAGCCCAGATTGCCATCACCAGTTAAGGTTACCACCAAGTCTTTTTCCGCTGTGGTGACTAAATCGGCAAACACCTTGATGTTGATGGTAGCGCTGGTGCCGGAACTGATTTCCAGCACGCCACTGGTTAAGTCATGGTCAGCCAATGGTGTGGCGCTGCCGCTGACGCTATAGGCGACGTCTATCGGATACACTGGCGAAGGGCCATTGAGCAAGATATCGACAGTGGCACTCGTATGATTCGCACTGACTTTTGACTTACTTAAAGAAATCAGCGGCATAATTTCCAACAGTTGGCTAGCCACACTAGTCACGCCTTTCGAATCCGTCGCCCGCCAATACAGTTGGTGTTTACCCGGGCTAAATACCGGCAGTCCGTTATCTAAATTAACCGCGATACGATTCCCTAAAGCATCGACAGCCGTGGCAACACCGACATCAACCTTGGTTGACAGGCCGGTTGCATTGATGCGAATGTCACTGGGAACGGTAATTTTTGGTGCATCGGGATTGCTGCCTGAAATCAATAAACTTACATTCGCCTGAGTACTAAACTCACCATCCGTAACGCTGTAAGTTAAATTGACGCTGCCATGAAAGTTTGCGGGTGCATTCAGCAATAGTTGATTATCAACAATACTCACTTGGCCTGCGCTGCTATTCGCTGCGGTCACCACCAATGCGTCTTGCTCTGGATCGGAGTCATTCGCCAGCACATTCAGCTGATAACTGTTATTCAGGCTAAAAGGCACCGTCAAGTTATCATCAATGGCCGTTGGCGCCGAGTTCGTGGAAAATACCTCCAAATTAAAAGCGGCAAGACTGGCACTGAGCTCACCGTCAGAAACTGAAATAACAATGCCCTGCGTCGTTCCGACATCAACTCGTTTTGGGGTGCCGGTTAACGCACCAGTGGCAGAATCAAATGTCGCCCAGGCAGGTTTATTACTGATGGTAAAGGATAACGTGCTGCCGGTGTCTGGATCGCTCGCTGTTGGCACAAAGCTATAAGCTACACCCTGTGCCACCAACGTCATCGGCGTACCGCTAATCGTTGGTGTATCGTTGACATTAGTAACGTCGATATTAAAAGCAGGCAGTGACGCACTTAAGATGCCGTCAGACACTGAAATCACAATACCAGCATAACTACCTACATCACTTTGTGATGGCGTGCCTGAAAGCATACCGGTGGCAGTATTAAAATTCGCCCAGGCCGGTTGATTACTGATACTAAACGTCAGCGTGGTACCGGCATCCAAATCACTGGCAGTTGGTGTAAAGCTATAGGTCGCGTTCTGCGCCACAGTGGTGGCGGGTGCACCGCTAATCGTGGGGGCGTCGTTAACATTGGTCACTTCGATGTTAAATGCCGGCAGCGCCGCGCTTAGGCTGCCGTCAGAGACGCTAATCACAATCGCAGGATAGTTACCGACAGCACTTTTAGTTGGCGTTCCCGCTAAAGTGCCCGAGGTCGTGTCAAAAGTAGCCCAGGCGGGTTGATTGCTAATACTAAACGTGAGGGTAGTACCGGTATCAGCATCATTGGCAAGCGGCGTGAAACTATAAGCCGTATCCTGCGCCACCGAAGTGGCAGGACTGCCGCTAATTGTTGGCGCGGAATTTGGAACCTGCGGCGTCACACTGTTGGAAGCTGCAGACGCCCCGCTGCTGCCAACACTGTTGGTCGCGGTGACGGTAAAAGTATAAGCCGTGCCATTCGTTAAGCCACTGACCGTGATTGGCGAACCTGAACCAGAGGCGGTAATAGCGCCAGGATTGGAGGTTACGGTATAGCCAGTAATAGCGGCACCGCCGGTGAAAGCAGGCGCAGTAAAACTGACAGTTGCCTGAGCATCGCCTGCAAGCGCATTCGCGGCAGTCGGGGCCGTCGGAACTATTGCATTGATACTAAATGAACGACTCACTTGTGCAGCAGCTAAATAAGTACCGTCTCCTGCCTCATTGGCATTAATTGTACAAGTTCCTGCAGTGACAGTTGTTAGCTGCCCGCCGCTAGTAATTGTACAAACCCCAGTTGTCGCCGAGGTAAATATCGGCGTCAAACCAGAATCTGCGGTTGCACTCAAAGTGGGGGCAGTGCCAAAGTTTTGTGCACCGGGATTGGCAAAGGTAATGGTTTGTGTTGCTTTCGGCGTAGCACTGCTAGTGGCCGCAGATGCTGTACCAGTGCCAGCCGAGTTAGTCGCCGTCACCGTAAAGCTGTAAGCAACGCCGTTAGTGAGGCCTGTAACTGTCAGGGGTGAAGCAACCCCTGCACCAGTCAACCCACCCGGGCTTGAAGTAACGGTATAACCTGTAATTGCAGCGCCACCGGTAAATGCGGGGGCTGAGAAAGCGACGCTAGCTTGCGTATCGCCTGCGGTAGCCGTCGCTGCTGTAGGTGCGCCCGGTACCACTGCATTAACACTAAATGATCGCGCTACAGTGGCTGCCGCTAAGTAACTGCCATTGCCCGCTTCATTGGCATTAATAGTACAAGTTCCCGCTGTCACAAAGGTTAACGCACCGCCGCTGGTAATAGTACAAACACCGGTTGTGGCTGAGGTAAATACCGGCGTTAAACCAGAATCTGCGGTTGCGCTTAACGTTGGTGTAGTGCCAAAATTTTGCGCGCCTGGGTTGGCAAAGGTGATTGTTTGTGCAGCCGCTGGCGTTATTGCGCTAGAAGCGGCTGAAGCAGTACCCGTACCTGCAGAGTTAGTCGCCGTCACGGTAAAGGTATACGCAACACCATTGGTTAAGCCCGTCACTGCAATTGGCGAAGCCGCACCTGTGCCCGTTAAACCTCCCGGGTTTGAAGTAACGGTGTAACCTGTACTTGCAACGCCACCGGTAAATGTAGGTGCAGTAAAGCTCACTGAAGCTTGGGTGTCACCCGCTGTTGCAGTCGCCGCCGTAGGCGCACCTGGCACAACAGCATTAACAGTAAACGGTCGGCTTACTGTAGGTGCAGCAAGATAACTAGCATTACCCGCTTCATCTGCATCAATGATACAGCTACCGGCCGTTACAAAGGTCAAGGCGCCGCCCGAGGTAATGGTACATACGCCGGTAGTCGATGAGGTAAAAGTAGGCACTAACGACGAGCTCGAAGTTGCACTTAAGGTCGGTGTAGTACCAAAATTTTGCGCGCCAGGATTGGCAAAAGTAATGCTTTGTGCCGCCTTAGGTGTAATTGAATTGGAGGCGCCAGAAGCTGAGCCTGTCCCTACACCATTGGTTGCGGTTACGGTGAAGGTGTACGCGGTAGCATTGGATAAGCCTGTCACCACAATAGGCGAACCAGCGCCAGTTCCGGTAAAAGTTCCTGGGTTAGAGGTCACGGTATAACTAGTAATGGCTGAACCACCATTAGAACCCGGCGCACTAAATGTAATGCTCGCTTGAGTATCGCCAGCAGTTGCAGTACCTATAGTGGGCGCACCCGGCACAGTCACTACATTACTCGCGGTAATAGCATTACCCGTCAAATCTGCCACATTGAGCGCAGCATTTGCACCGGCTGCCCAATTGTCCGCAGCGGCAAGGTTATAGGTAGTGCTGTCTTGTGCGGTTAAACCGTTTTGATTCACTAAGTTATTAACGCCGGTCTTATCGGTTGCACTTAGGGTTAGGGTAAAACTGGTGCCAGAAGAGACTTCAACATTGGCGGTATCCGTTAGGGTATAGGTGCCACCCGCCTGACCTGTCAGGGTCAATGTATTGGCAACCACATCATTGGTAGCGCCCGCGCTACTTAAATAACCGCTACCGGTTACGACCAGTACACCAGTTGAAAAATTGTAAGTGGCGCTGGTAATCGTCGGAATCGCCACATTACTCACGGTAATGTTGTTACCCGATGCGTCCTCTACATTCAAAGTGGCATCCGCACCTGCCGCCCAGTCATCTGCCGCGTCAAAGTAGTAGGTAGAAATATCCGTAGATGAGCCACCATTCTTATTGGCAATGAGGTTATAGGCTGCTTTATCGGTCGCACTTAGGGTAAGCGTAAAGCTGGTGCCTGATGTAATTTCAACATTGCTGGTATCGGTTAGGGTGTAGTTACTGCCACCTTCACCGTAAAGGGTAAATTTATTGGCCACTATGTCGTTAGTAGCGCCTGCACGCCGAGTAAAACCAGAGCCTGCCACTGTGAGTGCGCCAGTACCTGCATTGTAGGCTGCGTTACTAATAGTTGGCAGCGGGACGTTTGAAACCGTAATAGTATTACCCGTCAGGTCTGGTGTAGCAGCCGCATTTGCGATAAAACCTGCCGCACCGGCAAGGTTATAGCTGGTGCCACCTGTTGAGCTAGTGCCATTTTTATTGGTCATAACATTAACGCCGGCGCGATCAGTTGCACTCAGGGCTAAGGTAAAATTGGTCGCAGATAAAATCTCTACATCGGCGGTATCGGTCAAGGTATAGGTGGCGCCGCCTTCCCCTGTTAGGGTGAATTTGTTGGCAGCAACATCATTGGTAGCACCGGCTGTTGCCGTGAAATTAGTGCCCGTTACTGCCAGTGCGCCCGTCGCAGCATTGTAAGTAGAGCTGGTGATGGTAGGGGGAGGAAGTACAGCATCCGCAAACACAATATTATTGATACTGTGATAGCTAGCGGACTGATCCCCTATATGGCCACCGGCAGAAATATAGAGCCTAACCTGATCGACATTGTCGAAGGTGCTATTAAGCGAAACCGTTGTGGGATTATAGCCTACGTCATATCCCTCAAAGTCTACTGAGGCAACTTCAGATCCATCTCTATAGCCTTTAACGGTAATGGTAGTAGTCGATGACTCCCCCCAGTTTAAATACTGAAATGAGTTAATTTGAAACTCACTTGCATCGCTAGATTTAATCGACATGCCTTTTCGACCACCACCAACGCCGTCGTCGTAAGTTAAGGCTGTATAGGCTCCACTCCCGTAAAAGCTAGTGTTTTGCCAGGTTATGTCTCCATCAATAGTGCCGGCGGTGTCTGTTATATTGCTGATTTGAATGGTAATACCGGCTAAATCAGTCGACCCGCCTTGACCATCTTGAGCAACAGTTCCAGTAATACCGGTGTTAGAGGTAAACGTGAGTGTTCCGTTTGCGGCCAGCGCTGTTGTTGAAGTTAGCGTTAAGCTGACAAATAAGGACGCCAAACAAAAAACTGACTTAAACCACTTGGTGTTTGAGATACTACAACTGCTGGAACTGTTCACTTTATTATTTAATCTTAAATTGAAATTTAAACAACGGGCGATGCCAATCATATTTACCAACATAAAATCTCCGAGAATATAAGGTATAGCTAGAAAGGGATAGGCCGGAAATAAAACGGAACTGTTTGGGTTTAACAGAGATAAATTATCGGCATCTTTGTTAACGAGTGTGTATTACTAGGGTTTTAATAGCAAGTCTAAGTTCAGACTGGGCTTTTCAGCTTTAACTAAATAGCTGTTCTAAATAGTAGATCACTAAAAGAAGGGAACTCAATGCGGTTTGCGCGATCAGATCAGTCGCCAAACAAAACCCAAAACACTAACCGCATTGAGTATGAACAAAATAGCATTTATCTACGGCGCTGAAACCCGTCGCTTGCGCAAAATTATGCGAAAAACCAGAAACAAAGAGCTTTGCCGTCGGGCAAATGCGGTGTTGCTGGTGCTAAAAGGTAAAAGGTAAAACCAAATCCGAAGTTGCCAGATTGCTGCAGGCGGGACGTTCGTCGGTTGACCGGTGGTCAACTTGGTATGAAGTTGGCGGTGTCGATGGCCTTAAAACCAAAGGTGTGGGTCGACCGCGTCGTCAGCGAAAAAGTTTAATTTGCGGTGTCCTAAAAATTTTGTTGGACTACACGCCAAGGACTTTTGGGTTTCAGCGTTCGCGCTGGAGTTCTGAGCTGTTTTCTCTATTACTCAATAAGTTATGTAAGGTAAAAGTTCATAGCTCTACGATAAGGAAATGGTTGCCTGAAATCGGCATCGTATGGCGTCGGGCGGCGCCAACCCTCTACATTCAAGACCCAGAGAAGGATGTAAAATTAGCCGCAATCCGTGCAGCACTTGAAAACTGTAGTGCGGACCATCCGGTTTTTTATCAGGATGAAGTGGATATTCACCTGAATCCAAAGATTGGCGCAGACTGGGGTTATCGAGGTAAGCAGCGCAAAGTAGCAACGCCAGGTCAGAACAAAAAGCATTTTCTGGCCGGAGCGCTGCATAGCCAGACTGGCCAAATCAGTTATGTTGAAGGGAATCGGAAAACTACCGGCTTGTTTTTAGAGCTGCTGAAAAAACTAAAAAGGCAGTACCGGCGCGCCAAAACAATTACGCTCATTGTGGATAACTACATCATCCACAAGAGTAAAAAAGCGCAGAAGTGGCTAAGCGAAAACGAGAAATTCAAGCTGCTGTTTTTACCGGTCTACAGTCCATGGCATAACAAAATAGAAAAACTCTGGCATGCGCTGCATGAAACGATCACC
>JAHJNE010000672.1 GCA_018820995.1 Gammaproteobacteria bacterium
AATGGTCAGTCTGATTGAATGTGATGTGATTTTACTGACGGTTAAAGCAACCAGCCTGCCACACCTTATCCCACAGTTAAAAAAATTTATCCGACCCGATGTGCCAGTGATCGCTCTCCAAAATGGGGTTGGGATCAGTACCATGCTGGAAAATGAACTGGCTAATCCAATTTATCGCGCTATCGTGCCCTTTAATGTGGTGAAAACAAGTGCCGGTACTTTTTCGATGGCAAGTGGCGGTGATTTTGTCTGGCCGCAAAGTGAAGATCACCGTTTACAGTATCTGGCAGCAATCTTTAAGCGGTTAGGGTTACCGATACGTTGTGCGTCTGATATGCAAGCTGTTGAATACGGCAAGTTGATGCTCAATCTAAATAATGCACTGAATGCGATAAGCGGTTTACCGCTCAAGCAACAACTCAGCTGTCTTGAGCTTCGTCAGATCTTGGCTGCGGCGATGTTGGAATGGTTAGCTGTTTGTCAGGCATTACAGATCATCCCTGAATCGTTAACACGGCTACCCAATCATTGGTTGCCGAAACTGCTACGCCTGCCAACACCGCTGTTTAAGGTCTTCGCCCGTTCAATGTTACGGATCGACGCCCATGCGCGTTCCTCGATGTGGGATGATATTCAAGCCGGTCGCCGGACCGAAATTATGTATTTGAACGGAGCTGTTGAACGACTTGGCATACAAACCGGGGTGCGAACGCCTGTCAATTCTGCCATTGTTGAACTGGTGAAACATCTGGAGCAAGGCGAGCGGTTGTATTTGTCGCCAGCGCAACTAAAACAGCGATTATTGAAAGATCCTAACAAGTGACTTCAATAGCCTTCAGGTAAATGTCTAGTTCGTTTTGTTATTTTGACGTTTATATTTCAAAACGTCACCTGAATGAACCACCTCGTTCGCTCACTTCTTTCCAACTGTTTCAGTTTCATTAAACCACCAGTTTCATGCATTTGGTCAACTTTGAGCGAGTTGTAGCTTTTCAGATCAGACGGTCTCGAATAAACGAATCTCTGCTTTGCCTTATTTGCGGACATTCTAAAAGTTAATGAATTGATTCAGCGAGTGACTTTAAATAAGTAAATCGAAATATCAATAGGTCGTTTGCTATCATCTATTCCTGATAGTGACTAACTTTCAGACTCAATTTAGCTTGTTACAATGGTGAAAGTTTAATCACATTGAGAACCACAAAAATGAAGTTAAGTCACTTGTCTATGCTCGTTGCAAGCGCATTTCTATTCAGCTGTAAGCCCGCAGGCGCTGATGAAGATGCAGTAAATACCACAGCTAAAGTCGATAAATCGGCAATTGTCCTAACGAACGCTGTTATTTATCAACATCAAGCAGCAGACACAATGGTGATCAAAGATGGCCGTATTGCCTTTATCGGTAATGCAGAGACTGCGCAAAAACAGTATCCAAATTTGAGTAACTGGCAAGATTTAGAAGGGGCGTTTATCGGTCCTGGGTTTATTGATAACCACAACCATGTGTTTGAAGCTGACGCTGAAATTGGCGGAGATTGTGATTTGTCTGATGCTCGTAATATCCGTGGTTATGAGCAAGAACTGATTCAATGCAAGCGCGAATTGGTCCCAGAGTCAGATGAATGGTTAATGGGCTATGGCCATGAGCTGGCAACGCTGCTTTCCCTGACAGATGAATCACCACTAGAAATGCTCGATCGCCTATTCCCAAGTAATCCAGTTGTCATTATGGAGCAAACCTCTCACTCCATGTGGGTCAATAGCAAGGCATTGCAGCTTGCCGGATTGAATGATAAATCTGCCGACCCCCAAGGTGGCCGCATTTTACGTGAAGCCGATGGCAGTCTCAGCGGAATTCTGCTGGATAATGCCGGAGATCGCTTGTTTGAGATCGCCTGGAATCAACAACCAGATTTGCAACGTGCGCACAAGCGCGGGCTGCTCAACGGACTTCGCCAATTAGCTGAAAACGGAATCACGACTGTGGGTGATGGTCGGCTGTATTGGAAACGTGGCTGGCTGGATACCTGGCAACAACTTGAACAGCAAAAGAAAATAACTGCGCGCGTGAGCATCCGGCCATGGATTTACCCCGCCGATCCTGCAGCGCCGCAGCTGGAGTTCTTCCGCAAAGTTTATCAACCAGATCCAAACCGGTTGCTGGTGATCAATCAGGTTAAGCTTTACAGCGATGGTTTATTACAAAATGGCACTGCTCGATTACTGCAGCCATATCGCCAAACCATTAATCCTGACCTTCCGACAGGGCTGGATTATATAGCGCCAGATCAAATGAAGTGGTGGTTGGTGGAACTCGATAAAATTGGTTACGGCGCGCACATTCATGCCATCGGTGATGGTGGAACGCGAAATGCACTTGATGCAGTTGCATTTGCCCGTCAAGAAGGTTCGGCGCAATTATATGGCTTGACGCATCTCGAATTGGTGCAAGTCGAAGATTTCGGCCGCTTTAAGCAATTATCAGTGGATGCAGACATGCAAATTGGTAATGAAGGTACTTTGCATGCTGATCACCATTGGGCGGATCCATGGTTAGGCCATGAACGCGCAGCGCATTTAATGCCAGTTCGGGCGTTTCTTGCGGCCGGCGCAAATTTAACTCTGAGTAGCGATTGGAACGTCAATGAGCTCAATCCGCTGATCAGTATTGCCAACGCACTGGAGTTAAAAGGTCAGGCTTTCCATGACGTAGATTCAGCTATTGCGGCCTATACCATTAATGCTGCAAAAGCTTTAGGTCTCGCTGAACAAACTGGATCACTGACAGTCGGTAAAGCTGCCGATCTGGTGGTGATTGATCAGGATATCAGTCGGGCTAAACCGGCTAAAATTCGCCAGGCAAAGTTCTTATTGACCATGCTCAACGGTAAGGTGGTGTATCAGAGTCCGGATTATTAAGTGTCTGACAGACCAATCGCAACCAACAGCTGATTAAAGTTTTGTGCTGGCTTCCCAGAGGCCAGCGCAATTCCAGACGACGGCGAATGGTCGATAACTCATTATTTACCCGCAACAACGCCAATTGACCTTGATGAATGCCAGATGCCACCATCAAGGTTGGTAATAAGGCAACGCAGTCCGTTTTTAATAGCACACCTTTGAGCGTACTAAAGTCAGCAATCTGGCTAGAATGCCCACTATAACCACTTTCATCGGCAGACTGTTGATAATCCTGCGCCCAAATTAATTCTCGAAATGGTGCTAGCTCTTCGACTCCAACACTTGGCTTTCCGGCAAGCGGATGGCTCGACTTCACGACGAAAACTTCATCATAATAACCGACGCGGCAATAGTCGTACCGGCTGTTATGCAATTCGATACTTTCGTGCAACAGCACCACATCAAATACACCTTCGACCAAGCCTTGAGTTAAGACTTCTTCACTATGTGTGCTGATGCGGAGCTGAACCTGTGGCTGCTCTTGCATAAAACCGACAATCGCATCAGTTAACAGTTGCTGTGGAATATGTGGCGCAACACCAACTACGAGCACAAGTTGCTGATGTTGCTGTAAGGCATAAGCTGCAGCTTGTAAGCGGTTTGATTGAGCCAACGCATGCTGTGCCAAAGGTAATAGCGTATGGCCATCAGGACTTAACTGCAGGCTGTTACCACTACGAGTAAACAACTCCAAATTAAGCTCTGCCTCCAAATCCTGGATCCAGCCACTGAGTTGCGATTGTCGCTTACCCAATGCTCTTGCCGCAGCAGAAATAGACCCTAACTCGGCACTTAGCACAAAAGCCTGAAGATAATGGAGCGTAATAGTATTTAACGATTGCATAACCTCAACCTTGATAAGGGCTTATTAATGATTATAACGCCGCACACAGTGAGGATGTCATTCAAATATCTCGCGGTTTCATATTGTTACAAACTGTTAGTTTGCAATTAAAGCAAAAAGTAAAATATGTTCATGGAATCGTAAACATTTTTTATGACTTAGAATTTCTGAGTCGCTGACTTCGATATGTTCAGCAACGTCCGCTTTTAATGAAAAGCATCGATTTAATCGAATCTCGGTGAATTTCCGCTTTTGGCACAAAGCTGCGATCCGACGAAGTGGTTCTTTCCGTGAAAGCGGTGGTGCAATTAATTTGCAAAACGTGGTAAGGAAGGGCTGCGATGAGGTGGTAAATTAAATGCAATTATCCAACCGGTGAAGATGTGCTTGGCAGCCTTGGGCAAGTCCAGCACAGAGAACCGCTTGGCGCTGCGGTG